>CAYVZR010000065.1:0-1786 GCA_964456195.1 uncultured Candidatus Izemoplasmatales bacterium
AAGCATAAGTGTTTGCTCCCGAGATAAAATTATTCATCTTGTTTTTTACCTCCTTCTAATTTTTTTATTTTTAACCATGCTAATCTTTTCAATTTGATTTTATCTTCTTTAGATAAAACCTTGTCTACATATCCAGGTATTTTCTTATTTATTTTTTTATGTGTTCTCATGATTCAAATATAAACCTCGCCATTATGTCTTGATTTCTTTGTAATATTTTGTTTTTTCCAAATGGTGTTATTAATAATGGTCCCATTGTAGTTACTGTTAAAAATGGAATATAAAAAAAGTTCTTTTTATTATCTAATATATCTGATCTTACTGCTGCAATCATATTTTCAACATTTGTTTGTTTTGCGTCATAACAAACAATTGTAATGATATATTCTGATTGTGTCGGAGTTGCACCAATTCCAAATTCAGATGTTGCTCCTGATATAATATCTACAGAAATTCTTGGAAAGTCTGATATGTTTAAATATGGTTGTGGAAAATCTGGAAATAGTCTATCTGTACTTCCCTGGTCATAATTAATTGTATATGCTCCAGTTTGTGCTGCAATAAATGTTATAACTCCAGTTGAATAATTAACTGTATAATCAGTTCCAAAAGTTAATGCAGTTGTAGCAATTGTAATATCTCTAACATTTTTTACTAACGTTGGATTAGTTGCTAATGTATGTGTGCTTGCTGAAGCAAAAGTTCCAGTATCTTGTGATGTTGTAACACCTCGGTCACTAATAGAAATAAGATCTTGATTACGTAAGAAAACTATAAGCTCTTGCTTTATATCCATTATTGATGTTTTTGCCATGATTATTTGTCGTCCTAACTCTCTTGAGTTTCATAAGACACATAAATAAAATAAAATTATTATTTATAAAACCATCAATCTTTTATTTCTTTTTATTATCTTTGGAAGTTCAGTATGAAGTGTAGGACGAAGAAAGGGATTTGGTCTTGGACCAAATAATGTTATATGCTTTGCAATGTTTTTAGAAATAACTTCAGTTGCTCTTTCCTTATTTTTACCTTTATAATTTTCTAATATTTTTGCTTCAACCCAATCTCTTAATTCTTCTGGAGAAGTTGGATTCGGCAAACCATATTCTATATACTCAAGATAATGATTCATTGTAATAACTAATTTATTTCCATCAACAATTACTCTAACACTACTCATACCAGATCCAGTAAATTTAATTCCTAATTTTGCAAGTTTATCTTTAATAGCTTCTTGCAGTTCAATAGCTACTCCCCAAAAAAATTTATTTAATTGCTCTTCAGTATAAGTCATTCTTCTAAAAATAGATTTGCCGTAGTATAAGTAAATGATGTTCCAGTACCCGTAGAATCAAACGTCCCGGGAATTGAATATGCTTCCTTAACTCGAAAATTTTTTCCCTCCACTGTTATTTTATCATTCTTTACAACACCATCAGCATATTTTGCTAACATTACAGCATCTCCTTGTTGCATAAATCCCATTTTATCATAATCCCATTTTTGGCTTGTTCTCATAAAATATGCCTTAATTGTTACAGCTGTTCCATCAGCAATTTTAGCTTCACCAGTTATGTTTGATACTGTTCTTACTGCGGGAGTGTGTGTTATAATTCTACCTGCGTAGTTATTAAGAACATGATCAAAATCTGCTGCTGTAAATATGTCTTGTGTCATTTTTAATGTGTGTGTAATTTAATTGAATCAAAAGGTGCTTTCTTGTCTTCTTCTTTTACAACTTCTTCAGTCTTAGGTTCTTCTGTAACTTTAGGTTCTTCCTTTA
>CAYVZR010000065.1:1886-6899 GCA_964456195.1 uncultured Candidatus Izemoplasmatales bacterium
CAACTTCTTCCTTTACAACTTCTTCCTTTACAACTTCTTCCTTTACAACTTCTTCCTTTACAACTTCTTCAGTTTTAGGTTCTTCTTCAGTTTTAGGTTCTTCTTCAGTTTTAGGTTCTTCTTTTATAACTTCTTCAACTTTTTCTATTTGTTTTTCAGTCATTTTTGTTTTTCCTCCCTTATCCAAATAATGCATATGGTCTATAAGATGGTTGTGTTCTCATATCACCGCTTACTTGACCTGTGCTTTGTGTTCCATAAACTATGCCTCTTGCTTCACCCTGCAAGAAATTTAATGATGCTTGAATATTAGTATAAGGTTCTCCTTTACTTCCTGTAAATCCACCGGGTAATGATACTGATGTAAAATCATCATAGGTTCCTGCAATTTGTGCTGTTAGGGTTCGAACTCCAGCAATGCAAATACATAGCCTTTTGATTATTTGTGGTAATGGATAAACACCATAAATATAAGTTAAATTAACTAATTGTGGTGTACTATTTAAAAATACTCCACTTTCTGCACTTGTACTTAATAATAATTTTCCTGAATTTTTATATTGATAAACATTAGAAGGTGTTACAGATACAGAATTTATTGTTAATGAGTTTAAATTAATTAATGGTTGAAAATTTATAAACATTTCATCTAATCCTGACCCATCAATAGTTTCATCTTTATATCCTAATTTAATAATTCTATAAGTTGATGTTACATCTGGTGCTGTTGTTACAGCATTAAATGTTAATTTAGTTGAAGTATTAGATTGAATTTCTGAATATTGACCAGAACCGGTTCCACCATAAATCCAAACAATATAACCTATGTATTCATCTGTTATCCATGTTTCTCCAACATTTGATAAGGTTGTTGTAGAATAATCTCCATCAGCTGTTCCTGATTGTTCAATACTTCCAAATTTAGTTTTATAAATATTTTCAATTTCTTCTTCTGAATCTTTAATAAATTTTTCAATAACAGTATCTTGTAATGGAGATCCATCTGATGGAAAATTAATTGCATCCTTAACTTCTTGTGTTGTGCAAAAACTCATTTTTATTTCTTACCTCGCTTTTTAATTTTAATTACAGGTTTAGATTTTTCTATAGGTTCTACTATTACTGGTTCTTCAACTATAGACTTTCGCTTAGCTAAATAACCTTTTCCTTCATGATCTAATGCAACATAATATTCTGGATTTACATCTTTATCTATTACATTACCTGTGTTTGTTTTTAGTGCCATTTACTTTTTCCTCCTTGTGTTGTTTCTTCTCTTTTTGTCAAAATAAAAAAATTGAATAAATTTTATCAATATTCCCAATGCAAGTCCTATAGCAATTGTATCTTGAATGCTTAAATATTTTTCTATCATACTAACTCCCTACCATCTTCAGCTCTATAGTCATTGATTTTTCCAATAGGAATTATTGCTGTATTAAACAATATTCCTTTTTTAGCCATATCTCTCATAAAACTTCCTTCTGGTACACGATCTAAGTCTTTATCAATTGGTTTGATTCCTTTAAAGAACCTTCTAAAGTATCGAATATATTTTTGGAATTTAGCGTGGAGTTGTTGTGTTGTGTCCAGTTGTGGATTTTCATCAATTTTGTATCTCGCCATTGATTTAATATCCGCAACAACTTCATCATATCCACATTCATTAAAACCAAAGTGAAGGAGTTTTATTTCCCTAACTCTAACTTTACATTTTCCGTTAGTATATTCTTTACCGTTGAAATTTTCTATAAACTTATGCAAACCTTCTGAAAATCCCTCTGCAATCGCTATTATATGCATTGTTACTTACCCCAAACCAAATATACTCTCTTAACATCTGAATTTGATGTTCCACCTAAAGTGATTGTTAAAACTCCTGAACTTACTTCTGTTGTTGGTGCTTCTTCTGTAACAATACTATCTGCAGTATCATGTGATTGTCCTAAAATTCCTAAGAATGTAGACATTCCATAATTTGCTAAAGTAATTTTTACAGTGTCTGCTGTATCAGCTGTTGCCGGTGTTTCTACCATTATACATTTTCTACCTAAAGCTGGTATTTGATCTGTTATTGTACTTGTTGTTATTTCTGCCATATTTTTACCTCCTGTTTGAATTTAATTGTGTTTTCCATAATCTTATTTAAAGATTATAAAGCCGCTTGCTGCAGTAGCTGTAGCACCTGTTAAAGTCAATATATTGGTTGAAATAGTGACTGGGTCTGCTATTCCGTCTGCATCCGTTACAAGGAATGCAGCCAAAACTGTATTTGCATTCTTAACAGTCCATGTATCATTTTGTGCAGCTTTTGCTCCACTATCTACAAATCCAATTTTTATACCAGCGTTTGTAGCTCCACCTAGTTCTGCTAATCTTCCTGCTGTGACATTTGTGTTTGTTGCCATTTTTTTGGGTTTCTCCTGTATTTAATTTGGTTTGTCTCGTCTTTTCCTTGACTTACCCGGAATCCGGGTAAAAAAATTTAAAAAATAAAAATAAATAAATTAGTTCAATTACGCTGAAATTTCAGTGATACTTGAGCAAAACGTTGGTGCTTTGATTAAGAAAGTTTCGTAAATTTTTAACATAAATTTCTCTGAATCATTAGTTTTAGCTAAATCTTCAAATGTTAAATCTTGTAAAACTCTCATCTCAATAACACTCATATCCAAAAAGTAAATTGCTTTACTTCCTGTTGCATTTGATAAATACATACTTGGTATTACTGGTATCTTTCCTACCATTGTGTTTAAAACAATAGTTGAAAATCCCCAAAATACTTGTTCTGTAGGTGACATGTAACCAATCTTTGCTGTTAATAATCCTAATAAGTCTGTAAAGACATTACTAGAACAAACTGCTAAGTTTGGTCTACCACCATCATCAAAGGCATACTGGATTGCTGTATCAATATCGTCTAAAGTCATTGCTGAAGTATTTTTATCAACAGTATTTGTTGTGCTCATTAACTTAACAATTCCTGAGAATTGTGTAGCATCTGTGCTTGCATCACCGTTAATAATTAATGATTCTTCTTTTTCTCTAATTTCCCTAGTTTTTACTAAAACTTCCATTTGTTTAGCGTTAGTTGCATTCTGGTCGTTAAAAGCACCAGTTGCTCCACCTGCAGGAGATAATCCTCCAAGTGACCATGCTGGCATAGCTGCAATAGCTGGACCAGTCACTCTACCAACCGCATATAAAAATTTGATTAAAGTAGAAAATCTGTCATAAGTAGTATTAGTTTCTGTTAAAGCTGCATCTTCAGTTGCTGTAATTGCTCCGCCTTTAGCTGTAATTCGATTATAATCTGCGTACATTCCTTGGTTTGTTACTCTTGAAACAAGTTCAACAAAAGGTGTATATTTTCTAGTAATATCAACCACCCTAGGATCTACGAAAATCGGTACTAATGCGTACCCAGCAGTTCCTTCTCCGCCTGCTGTTGTTGATAATGCCTTCATAGCTATATCATTATGTTGATTTCTCAAAGATTCTAATTCAATTGTTCCACTATATTCTACACCTTTCATTGCAACACCCATCGGATTACTATAAATAGTATGATTAGGTGTGTTCAAAAAAGTAACTCCATAGTTGCCTGTCATTTTTTGTGTTTTTTGTCCTCCTGTTAATTCTATTTAATTAAACTAAGTTGTTCAGTTTTTATTTCAACTGCTTTAACTTCTGGTTTAATCGTTACTGGACTCTTAAATACGTCCTTTTTAGCTAGTGCTTTTATTTCAGCATTTTGCTTCTCAATAGTTTCGTTTTGTTTCTCCACCATTGATTTAAGTTCAGTAATTAGTTCGTTAGTTTTTGGATCTTCAACAGGTTCTTCAGTTTTAACTTCTTCAGTTTTAGGTTCTTCTTTTATAACTTCTTCAGTTTTAACTTCTTCAACAGGTTGAGTTTCTTCGATTTTTTCTTCTGTCATGTTTTTTTCCTCCACAAATTTATTTAATAGTGATTTTGGTACAATTACTTGATCTCCTATTTTTTCAGATTCAGCAATAGCTTTTAACATGACGTCTTTCATTCCAAATTCTGTCATAATTGCTCCTTGGTTTACTGGTGCACCAGTGAATGCTACATTTAATAATTTTAATTCTTCAATAAGTCTAACAGTTACATTACCAATTGATTTTTCAACTGTTCTTATTGGTTGAAATGCTATAGAAAAAGCATTAACAAATCCATCTTGAATACTTCCCCATAATGCTTTATATTTTGGTGAATTTTTATTTAATATTGCTTTTACCCATAATCCCTTATCATCTACTTTTGCTTCAATTATTTTTGCCACAGGAAGAATAGAATTATCATCTCTCCATGCCTCATGTTCAAAATCAATTGTAATTGTTGATTCTTCCATTTGATTTAACATAGATTTCATTGCAGTCATAGTGACTAAATCATTATATAAATCTACTTCAGGAACAGAAATATAACCAGTTACAAATGCTTGCTTTTCGCCCTTTAATTCAGTTGTAGAAAAAATTAATTTATCGGTTGTAAACTTATAACCCTCTTGGTTATCCATAACAGCTTGTAATTCTTGTACTAGTTCCATATTATTTTTTAATTTTTATTCTTTTTAAAACCATCAAATGATTTATATTATCTAAATAATACTATTTTTTCTTTAATTGTTTAACTTCTTCAGTTGAAAGAACTTTAATAGCTTCTTGAACAACTTGATGTTCTTGAATAGTCCCAACAAATTTAGAGTAAACGTTTTCAATTATTTGTATTGCTTGTTTTTTATCCATTATTTTTTCCTCCATTTTAAGCTATTGTTCCAGCTGGAATGTATCTTGTTAATCCCCCTGGGAGAGTTACTTTAATAAAATGAGTTGTAGTTAAGGTTTTTGCTGCTACGGCTTCTATAGGATTACCTGTTCCTATTGTAGTTTCAAAACTTATCATCTCCTCGCTTATGTCTGCTTGGTCTAATGTTAAAACTGGGATTGCTGCAGTTGTAGAAGATTGGTCAATATGTGTTTTAGC
>CAYVZR010000066.1:0-1295 GCA_964456195.1 uncultured Candidatus Izemoplasmatales bacterium
AATCTTTTAGTCTCATCTTTTGCTAAACTAAATTTAACCAAAGAAAATCCTACAGGAACTTTATTCGCAGTAATTTGCTCCATACTATTCATTTCTTGAATTGTGTGTTTTTCAAAACCCCTTGCAAATTTCTTTGTGTTATCATAATCGAAAATAATATTGCTATCTACTATTGGCTTAACAAGTTCACCTTCAAAAGAAGAAACGTAGAAGTTTCCTTTAACTGTTTCAACTACTTCAGCAGAGTCTTCTGTTGATGATCTCATTCTGTAAAAACCAATATTGTTATCAAGAGAATAAACTTCCATCCAACTTCGGAGTAAATTACCAATGTTTTTAAAATCCCCACCTGAAACTTTATATGGGAAAAGTTGTGATATCCCATCAACTAATTCAATTTCTTTATTTTCATCAGTTAAGTTAGTAATTTTAACTATTCTAACTAAAGCAGCTAAATTTTCATTAGGTAACCCAAAATAACTAACTGAAACTTTTACGCCAAGTGTATTATTGATCTCTTCAATCATAAATTCACTTCTTTTTATTCTCATAATTCTTTTTGTATCTAAATTATTTTCTGTAAAAAATTCATTTACTTCGCCATTGATTTTGATAAAAGTCCTAAACCCATTTGTTCCTACATTTTGGTATGCAGTAACTGCTGGATTAAACTCAAGTATTTGAGTATTTTTGTCTTCCAATCCAAAACTAGTAATTCCCTGTCCTCTGTTTACATAGAATGTCCATAGTGGAATCCCTCTTTTTCCAGCAAGTCCAGGTAAGAAACTTGAAAAAGTCTTTTTCTTATCATAATTCTCAATTACAAACTCTTTGTTTCCAAAATAGTAATCTCTCATAATCTACACCTCTATGTATAATATTTCTCCATATCATATTAATATGTTTATAGTGTTCTAATAAAAAAAATGTGACATACCACAACCCCATATTGTGTATATTTCACTAATGTAGCCCTTTAGCGAATAAATCAAATCTATTACTATGTAATAATATTCACTAAAACGATTTCGTAATTTAATTATACAATATATGTAAGCGTATAACAATAGCGTTTTCGTTTTTTTTGAAATTAACTATTATTTTTAAAAATAATGTACTCAAAATAAAAAGGAATTCAAATTGAATTCCCTTAAAAAGTCATTAGTTTATTATCCGATAGAGCCTTCCATTTCAAGTTTAATCAGTTGATTTAATTCAACAGCGTACTCCATGGGCAGTTCTTTTGCAAATGGCTCAATAAAGCCCATTATAATCATTTCTGTTGCTTGTTCTTT
>CAYVZR010000066.1:1395-5165 GCA_964456195.1 uncultured Candidatus Izemoplasmatales bacterium
CTTTTGCAAATGGCTCAATAAAGCCCATTATAATCATTTCTGTTGCTTGTTCTTTCGTTAAGCCTCTACTCATTAAGTAAAACAATTGTTCCTCACTTACTTTTGAAACTGAGGCTTCATGCTGAACTTGAGCTTGGTTGTTTTTCACTATATTAAATGGCAATGTATCTGATGTAGAAATATCATCTAAAATGATTGTGTCACACTCAACATTACTCTTAGCTCCAATTGCTTTTTTATCATGTCTAATTAATCCACGATAATTTACTTTTCCACCTTTAGCACTCATTGATTTACTAATGATTTTCGAAGTAGTGTTTTTCCCAATATGGATCATTTTCGCTCCAGTATCTTGAATCATTCCTTCGCCTGCAAAAGCTATTGAAATTGTTGTTCCTTTTGCACGGTCTCCTTTTAGAATACAAGCAGGATATTTCATGTTAATCTTTGAGCCAATGTTACCATCAATCCATTCCATGTGACCATCTTCTTCAACTAAAGCTCTTTTTGTAACTAAGTTGATTATGTTATTTGCCCAGTTTTGAACTGTTGAATAACGACAATGTCCACCTTTCTTAACAAATATTTCAACGATTGCAGCATGTAAACTTGATTTTGTATAAACTGGGGCTGTACATCCTTCAACGTAATTAACAAATGCACCCTCATCTACAATAATCAAAGTTCTTTCAAACTGTCCCATTTGTTCACTATTAATTCTAAAATAAGATTGAAGAGGTTTTTCTACTCTTACACCAGGCGGAACGTATATAAATGAACCTCCGCTCCATACAGCACTATTTAAAGCAGCATATTTATTATCACGATATGGTACAACTTTAGAAAAATACTCTTTGAATAACTCAGGTCTTTCTCTTAAAGCGGTATCTGTATCAGTGAAATATACTCCTAAATCTTCTAATTCTTTTATTGTAGAATGATAGACTACTTCACTATCAAACTGTGTTGAAACACCAGCTAAGAACTTTTGTTCAGCTTCGGGTATTCCGAGCTTTTCAAAAGTATCTTTTATTTCTACAGGCACATCATCCCAGCTAGATTCAGATCTCTCTGAAGGTTTAACATAGTATGTGATTTGATCAAAATCTATTTCTGATAAATCTGGTCCCCAAGTAGGATTTGGCATTGATGCAAACTTATGATAACTCTTAACTCTAAAGTCTGTCATCCATTTTGGTTCACCTTTTATTTTAGATATTTCTCTTACAACTTCTTCATTTATCCCTTTACCAGTATCTAAGATACTTTTAGTTTCAGTTTTAAATCCAAATTTATAGTCCCCGATTATATCTTTTATCTCTTCGTTTATTCTTTCACTCATAAGATATCACTCGCTTTCTTCTATAGTTCCTTCAAATGCCTTCCATGCAATAGAAGCACATTTTATTCTCGCTGGAAACTTTCTAACTCCTTGATACACGATTGCTTCTTCTAAATCAACACTAGTATCATATTCTTTGTTAGTAAGCATATTAATATATGTTTCAGAAATATTCTTTGCGTCTTTTGTCTTTTTACCTATTAAGGTCTCACTCATAACTGAAGCACTACTACAACAAATGCTGCATCCAGTTCCATCATGTCTTATATCTTTTACTACTCCGTTTTCAATTTTAGATTGCACAGTAATATCGTCACCACAAGTAGGATTTTTTATATGAATTGTTTTATATCCAGGATCATTCAAAAGCCCCTTGTTCCTTGGGTTCTTATAGTGATCCATAATTACTTGACGATATAATATTTTTAAATCTTGCATTTTACTTCCCCCTAAAATCCAACGCTCTTAAAGAAATCACGAGCACCTTTAACCGATTCTACAAATTTATCACAATCTTCTTTTGTATTATATAGATAAAATGATACTCTAAGCGTTGCGACAACCTCTAACCATTTAATAATCAATTGAGCACAATGATGCCCGGCTCTCATGCAAATATTGTTTCCATCAAAGAATGTTACTGCATCATGTGGATGTACTCCTTCTATATTAAAGGCAATTATTCCTGTGTCTGCATTTTTATTATATATAACAATATCTTCAATTTCTTGTAATTTTTCAATTGTATAATCTTTTAATTCTTTTTCATGTTTAGCGATGTTTTCTAATCCAACTTCTTTCAAATAATCAATAGCTGCGCCAAGTCCTATTGCACCTGCAATAGGTGGAGTTCCAGTTTCAAATTTATAAGGAACTTCTTTCCAAGATGCATCGTACAAATTAACATTGTCATTCATGTCTCCACCAAATTCAATTGGTGGCATTTTATCTAACAACTTTTTCTTTCCGTATAGAACGCCTATCCCAGTTGGACCAAGCATCTTATGTCCAGAAAAAGCTAAGAAATCACAATCAATATCTTTTACGTCAATCGCAATATGAGGTGCAGCTTGAGCTGCATCAACACTTACAAGTGCTCCTACTTCGTGCGATAATCTAATAATTTCTTTTATTGGAGAGATATAACCCATTACATTTGAAATGTAATTCAAGGCTACTATCTTTGTATTTTTATTTAATACTTTTTTGAAGTTTTCTATCGTTATTCTTCCCTCAGCATCCAAAGGAACATAAATCAATTTAGCTTTTGTAATGCTACTAACATTTTGCCAAGGTAAAACTTGTGAATGATGTTCTAACTCACTTACGATTATTTCATCTTCACTGGTTAAGTTATTTAGTCCATAACTTGTAGCTACCAAATTCAAAGCACTACTTGCTCCTCTAGTAAAGATTATTTCAGAGAAATCAGCATTAATAAACTCACTAACTTTTCTTCTAGAACCTTCATAAAGTTCTGTGGCTACATAACTTAAATTGTAAACACCACGATGAACATTAACACTATATTTTTCATAGTATTCATCTAGTTTCCTAATTACTTGAATCGGTTTTAAGCTTGATGCTGCTGTATCTAAATATACAAGAGTTTCATCACTTAAAACTGGGAAATCTTTCTTTAAGATATATGGATCCATAATTTTCACCTACAATGTTTTTTTCTCAACGCTTCTTACAAAATCTTCAATTAATTCTTTTGTTGATAAAAGTTCTGTTACTGGACTTAAGAATCCAGAAATAATTAGCTTTTCAGCATTCTTTAAAGTAAGTCCTCTACTCATTAAATAGTATAGCTGTTCTTCATCCATTTTACCAATTGCAGCACCATGTGATGCAACAACATCAAACTCATCAATTAGTAATAGTGGGTTTGCATCTAATCTAGATGTTTTACCAAGTACTATTCCTCTATTTGATTGACGTGCAATACTTCTTTTCATATCTTTATTAATCTTACCTACACCTTCAAATACTAAGAAACTTGAATTGTTTGATACTCCATAATTTTCAATATATCCTTCAGTATCTGGTGCGTTATGTTCGATTAGTTGTCTAATTTTCATTTCTTGTTCATTAGAAGTAATCGCTACTGTTTTTGAAGTTCCAACAGCATATACATCTTGTAAATCAATAAATGTATTTGAGTCTGTTATTCCATCATTTACTTCAGCAATACTATATAAACTATTTCCGTATCTTCTCACATAACTATTTCTATTAACAGAAACAATAGCTTTATTATTCAAATTAGATAATCCAGAATATATCAATTTTGCATTTTCATTAACAATTGAATTTGATACAAAATTAATACTTGAGTCTGTCATGTTGATTAAATACTCAAAATAAGACAACTCTGAATTCTCTCCAAGAATAATCAATGTGTTATTTACTAAATCATTATTTT
>CAYVZR010000066.1:5265-6883 GCA_964456195.1 uncultured Candidatus Izemoplasmatales bacterium
AACTCTGAATTCTCTCCAAGAATAATCAATGTGTTATTTACTAAATCATTATTTTCTTGAACATAGAACACATGAAGAGTATCTTTTATCACTTTGTTTTTACCTACTTCAATAAATACTCCACTGTTTACTTCCTCTAAATTATATTGATAAGCATCACTTTTATATTCTGTCAAAAAAGGATTTTGACTAAAAATCTTTGGTTTATTAGTTATTGTATCTTCTATATCTTCAATAATTATATTATTATCTTTAACATGATTTTTAATGATATGTCCATCTTTTATTACAAGGTAATTAGTAAGCTCTTCAGTGAAAAATTTATTTAACTCACTCGGTATTTTATCATTTAGTAGTTTTGATCTATGAAATTTCACTTTATAGACCTAATAATTCTTTTGTAGCGCAAGTTCCAAGCAATATTTTTTCTTTTTCTTCTTCTACAAATACTCTTTCTTCTACAATACCCAGTTCTTCTTTGATCCAGTCATATCCTTCTGCATCAATTCTCTTAATTAAACTCATATCACCAGTTTTTACAATTCTTCCTTGCATCATTACATGAACTAAATCAGCACTAATATAATCTAATAGTCTTTGGTAATGAGTAATAAGCAATAATCCTAAGTCTTTCGATTTCATGCTAGTTACGTTTTCACCAACAATTTTCAGAGCATCAACATCAAGTCCTGAATCAATTTCGTCTAAAATTGCGATACTAGGTTTAAGCATTTTCAATTGAAGAATTTCATTTCTTTTCTTTTCTCCGCCACTAAATCCTTCATTTAAATAACGGTGAGGAAGATCTTCATTCATTTTAAGCTCGGCAACTGCTTTATCATACTGAACAATAAACTTGAATAATGATATATTTTTTCCTTCTTCACTTCTTGCGTTCATTGCTGTTTTTACGAAGTCGCTGTTTGTTACTCCAGGCACTTCCGCGGGTGATTGCATTCCGAGGAAAATTCCTGCTCTGCTTCTTTCATCAACTTCCATTTTTAAAACGTCTTTACCATCAAGTAATACTTCACCTTTTGTGACAGTAAATTTTGGATGTCCCATCACGACACTAGCTAGTGTTGATTTACCAGTTCCGTTTGGTCCCATAATTGCGTGAGTCTCCCCACCTTTTATCTCTAAATTAACGCCTTTTAAGATTTCTTTTCCATCTACTTCAGCGTGTAAATTTCTAATTGTTAATACACTCATTTTGTATACCTCCTTGGCTCATTACCATTCTAACAAATAAGAATAATTAATACCAATGATATGATTAATTATTTAATTAAAAAAAGTATAAAAAAAAACGGAATGTTGAGCATTCCGTTTTAGTTATAAAATTTTACTATCCTTGAGGATTATAATTTGGGAAAACTTGCACGTTATCAAATGTGATAACACTAGGTAAACTTACTAAGATTAACCCATCAACTCCAGCTGTAACTCCACCAAGTTCAAAGTCTAATTTGTTAGCTGCATCATCTTCACCATATGTGAATGTATATGAGTAAGTAACCATTTCTGTAGTTAAAGAGAACATTTCAGCATATTCTGCTGAACCAATCATTTTTGCATTGATGTCTCTTGCAACAGTACTCATTGCATCAAATACTAC
>CAYVZR010000067.1:0-6765 GCA_964456195.1 uncultured Candidatus Izemoplasmatales bacterium
TCGGAGCCACCATCTACATCTTATTTAAGCCGTTTATCGGCTTTTTTATTTACTCTTTTTTAAAAATTTCATATTGCTGTCTAGAGATACGGACAAACACTAAATTAATAGTTTTTAGTTTTGTAGACTCAACGATTATGTATGCTTATATGCAATCAGTTGGTATAGTAGATAATCATTTAGATAGTTGCAATATAAGAAATAGCTAAGCTGTTTTTAACAAAAAATAGACCTTAATTTTGGTCTTTTGTTTGTCTGCATCGAACTTTGTTCTATCTATACCTTTTCAATATATATGAGTAACAGGAAAATTTGTTTATTTAATATAAAACATTAAGTGATATTAAAAAAGCAGATTCTATGGAATAGAGTCTACTTTTTATGTTTTCAATTTCTGATTTAATAGATGAACTACATTAGCTGAAAAGATTAATACTACAATAAGTAGTGGGTAATAGATTATAAATCTTAAATTCAAATTATTTGGAAAGTAAATATTTATAAGATCACCATCTAATAATATATATATAAATATTCTTCCTGTGAATGTAACTAAGGGTCTGAGTAATAGAGCCCATGCTGCTGATAATCCTAATCCAACCCAGATTATATTTCTCTCAGACTTATGGAATTCTGCGGTTTTCAAAGTAATAAGTGCATAAGATATTAGTGCTCCATGATTATAAAGTGATGTATATACACTGTATGGAGGAAAATTACTATATAGTTTATTCCCCATTATTAACATACCAATAAAATATATAGAACCAGTAAGAATAGATGCATAGACACCCCAAGCTTTTAAATACTTGATGCTGAATAGAACTATTATAGGAACTACAAAATACGATGTTGTTGAAAGCTCTATTGGGATTTTCCAAGGAAAAACAAACAAGAATCCGATATTGTATAAAAGAACTAACAATAATTGTATCTTGAGAAATCTATTTCTAACAACTTCATTTTGTTTTAGAACATATCTAGAATAAAAGAACAACAATAGTAACCAGAAAAAGGAGAGAATATTTAAATGTCCCATAATCTATGTTCTCATATTAAAACTTGCTGTTTCTAGTAGAGCTTTTTTTGTATTATTACTTATCATAATTGAATTCTCCTATTTTGTATGATTCTATTCTATCATAGCATTTAAAGTCTTCAAAATAATTTCTAGATGAATATACCAAATCAACTAATGAAACTAATACTATTAGAACAAGTATATCGTTCATTTAGAATTAGTAACAATGAGCCATACCACAAGTAACTGTAAAGTAAAAAGAGACATTTTTGTCTCTTTTTTGCTGCAGTTTTGGATTGAAAATCCATGTGTCGACGGTTCAATTCCGCCCGGAGCCACCATCAACATCTTATCTAAGCCTTTTTGAGGGGTTTTTATTTATTTTCTTTTTCACAACTATTTTACACCATTGAATTACTCTGATAATTAGTTTTTTAAATAAATCTATGATATGATTTGATTAGGTAAAAAAGATTGAAAAACAATAGGGATGGTGAATATTTATGGAAGAAAAACATGTAGAGTCGTTTACTAATTCAATAATTAAACTAAGTAAAAAAATTAAAGGTGTTTCAGTAATCATTACGGATAGAAATAAAACTGTTTTTGAATATTATCATGGTGATGTTGATGGTAAAGGTACTAAAAATGATAACAAAAAAATGATGATGATTGCTTCAAACACAAAACTATTAACAATGATTGCGATAATGCAATTTATTGAACAAGGAAAGTTAAGGTTAGAAGATGATATTCAAACTCATCTACCAAAACTTAATATACCTTCTAGATTTACTTATGATGCTATAACAATTAAACAATTATTAATGCATCGTAGTGGTATATTAGGAGATGATTTATCACTTTCTTATGATTCAACAAAAACAATGAAGGATATTATCCCAGTTCTTAATAAATCATATATGGTTTCTGTTCCAGGAACGATGTATGCATATTGTAATTTGGGATATGGTCTTTTAGGGCTTTTAATAGAGAAACTTTCAAATACAACTTACGCAGATTATATTTATGAGAATGTGACTAAACCTTTGGAAATGAATTTGAAAATCATCCCTACAAAAGAAGGTAGAGAGAAATACAAAAATGTAATTTCTCAATCATTCAATAAAAAAGGCAAAGTTGTTATTGATCCGCTTTCAGCTAATTTAGCCTGTGGAAGTAGTACTTATGCTACAGCTGATGATTTAGCTAAGTTGTTAAGACTATTTATGAATCCAGGGAAGCAGTCGGTTTTAAAACAGGAAACATTAGAAAAAGTCTTAACAATGATCGATGCTCCATTTTACGAAGATAAAGAAGCACGTCATGGTTTTGGTTTAATGTTTAACTATAAAAATTATGAATCAGAGGCTATTGGTGAGATTGTTGGACATGGTGGAGACACAGTCTACCATCATAGTTCATTTCAGTTTGCACCTAAATTAGGAATTGGTATTGCTGTCATGACCAACTCAGAAAAAGGTAGAATACCAGCTCTTAATATTACAAATAAGTTATTTGCAGATTACATAAAATTATTAGGAATAGAAATTTCAATGCCTGATAAAACATCTCCTCAAGTTGAAATAGATTTAAAAAAATATGAAAATACGTTTGTTGCAATTGGATTGTTATCAGCTTTTAAGTACACTAAAAGAAATCGTTTAGTTGCGAAAATTGGATTTTTAAAATTTTATATGACATTAAGAGAAGACGGTTACTTTGATCTTCATCCAATAGGTATATCTAAACTAAAGATGTTTTCTAAAAAGTTAAAAGTTTTAAAAATTAGGATAAAGAAGTTACAAGGTGAGACAGTTGTGTACAGTAAAACTTACTACAATTTTTATAGCACTGTAGTTCCTAGTGCTGTTCTATATAAAAAACAAAAAGATGTATCTAGGTATGAATATTTAGTTGGAAAATATGAATTAGTAGAAGCTACGAAACATTGTATTGAAATGGTTACTAAAATATCATTTAAGATTAAAAGCAATAAATTACTACTTGTATTTAAGTGGGACGGAATAAAAGCAACTTACTATTTAGATGGTATTGATGATAATACATTGATTATTCAGGGTATTGGGCGTGGCACTCGTGAGACCTTAATTGTTACTAAAGATAACAATGAAATTATTTTGATGTATAAAGGTACACAATTTAAGAAAGTATCTTAAATTAATTTACAATTAAAAATGTTACACCGAGCCATAGCACAGGGCATTGCAAAGTAAAAAGAAACTGAAATGTCTCTTTTTTGCTGCAGTTCTGGATTGAAAATCCATGTGTTGTTGAACCTTTAGAAATCTAACATCTTTAGACTGCTTATCATTTTTTTATTTATATAATTTGAGATAAAAAAACCTTAGTTAATGATTAATGAACTGCACCCATAAACTTGGACATAGGAAACTATGAAAAAGAAAGGGTGCAGTTTTTATATGGCTATGTGTCACTGTTCAATACGCACACATATTTACAATTAGAACAAATATATCTTTCATTTGAAATATTTAACAACGAGTCGTAAGATTTTTAATTGCAACTAACATATAAATTATATAACAAAGCAATTAATTTGGCTATTTGTTTGAGACATAACTATTAGGAAGTAACTAAATTGATGTGTAATAATAATGGTTTGAAAAAGAAACTAATTGCAATAATTTGCAAGTCAAAGTATAATTAATGATGAAGGATGACATGAGTGGAGAGATAGCTATATTGAAAGAAAATTACATGAATTACTTAAAGACTAATCCTTTTTAGTCTTTTTTGTTTGTTATTCTTCTAAGGTAGGAATTTGCTTTAAATACACTAACATTATTTACCTCGCTTTCACCAATATTTGAAAAGAAAAGCAAAATTAATGGGTCATAATGGGAAGATACCATATTATGATTTGTATGCTCCTATAGGAAAAAACACAAAAACATATACAGTAGAAGAAGCTATGGATATCATATATAATGGTTGTTCAGTTTTTAGTAACGAAATGGCTGATTTTGTTAGAAAAGCATATGAGTCAAACTGGATTGATTTCCATGTAAGAAAAGGTAAATTTGGAGTAGCAGTGTCACAATCAATTATATGAAAAAATATAAGGAGGAAAAAGAAAATGAAAAAATTATTTATGTTATTAATGGCATTCACGCTAGTATTTGTAATAAGCGGATGTGGATTTGTAAAGGATGAAGAAACACTACCAGAATTAATTGGTATTACGATTGAGGCGGATTTAGATAATATTGAAGATTTATATGTTTCTGAAACATCATGGACACTATTTAACTTCGCAAGTGTTTCAGCAGCTGAAGAAGATGAATTTGATGCAGATGCTAATCAAGAAATGTGGTTAGTAGTTCATATGTATCATTATGATTATGAAATAAACGGAGTAGAAATTGATGGGCAATGGTACCAATATGGTGACAGAGTTTGTACTGATGGAACTGTAATAACTGAAGAAATGGATACAACATGCAGTGACTCAGATGAAGCTAAATATGTTGCTTTAAATAGAACGCAAGATCGGGTTCAATTTTTAATTCCAATTATTGTCGATGAAGAAACAGATACAACTAAAACATATACTATGAATCAATTTAGATATATGGGTGAAGATGAAGAAGAAGTTAATCAAGATTGTGATGGAGAAAAAACACAAACTAGATTATATACACATAAAGCAATGCCAGGATTTGAAAGTACTATTTATGATTATGATAGAGATACTGGTATATTAACAATTACAATTGACAATCCTGATAACGCTGAATTAACGATTAAAATCAATGGAACAGATCTTATATTAACTGGCGACATGTTAGTTGATGGAAGTTATGTTGTTGATTGTGCAGATTATTTTGATAATGAAGGTAATGGAAACAGTAAATTAACTTATCAATGGCAATGGCATAATGGAAGTTATAATGGTGAATTTAGATCAGAAGAAGCATTTAATGAATCACAGTCTCCAGTTATTACTGTAACTTCAGCTGAAGGTGTTATTTATGTACCTTATGATGGAACATTTGACATTACTGAGTATTATACTGCTGAAGACAACATTGATGGAAATCTTACTGCAGACGTTGCAGTTACATATCTTGATATGGAAGCAAATGTGATTACAGAACCTACAGAACCAGGACACTATGTAGTTGATTTACTAGTTGTAGATCAAGCTGGCAATGAAGGAATAAATAGTATAGATTTAATGTTAGGAACAGACATTCCTGTATTATTTGAGCTTACAGCTCTTGAAGCTGAAGCAGTACTTAGAGAATTTTATGATGACATATTTGTCAACTTAAGTATTTCTGAAGTATGTACAAAATATGCAGATATTCCATTTGAATGGACAATTACTGAAACTGAATGTAATGAAGACTTACCTAATGTTTTAGAAATTGGTATTACAAGTTATGTAGCAGATAATACTACAGTTTTAGATAATGTATATACATCAACAGTTACATTTAATGGAGATCATGTCATTACTGTTCAATATAGTTTTATTGGATATGAATATGGAGAAGTTTATTATTTTAATTTATTAACTGATCCATTCCAATTTCCTGGTGGCGGAGAAATGCAATTAGCTGATTTAACTGAAGCTGAAGCATTAGTGTTAGTTCAAAAATATTATATTGATTTACTAGATGTATCAATCAGTGATATTGATTTTTGTGCGGTATATGGATTTATAAATCTTAGCGCAGAAGGATTTGGAACTGAAGCTGAATGTATTGCAAATAGAATTGCAGCACAAACATATCTAAGTTATGCTGTGCTTTCTCTTACTTTCCATGTAGGTATTAATGGTGTCCCAGATTTATGGAAAGCAAATATTGATAGAGATGGTACAAGCGTAGATTCAATATTCTTATTTACAGCTGGAGATCCAGTTGGCGTAATAGCTTCAAGTGAAGTTGAATCATTTAGAGGTTAAATTAATTTAAATAAGAGAACCTCCGGGTTCTCTTTATTTTAAGGAGGAAATTATGGAATATAGTATAATATTGTTTGAACTTGTAAAACAAACAGAAATAACAGGTAATGGACTCCTAGAATTTATTCACGCTAGGAGTCTTTTTATATTTTACAATTATTGGACTAAACGGAATTTAGACAGTGAGTAATAAATCTATCAGATGAATATGAGATTAAATTGCAATCTAAAATGTTACAACGAGGTGTATCATTATTAATTGAAAATCCATGGGTCGACGGTTCAATTTCGCGCCGAAGCCACCATCAACATCTTATCTAAGCCTTTTTGAGGAATTTATATTTTATCACAAAAAGTATTACAACGCAGCTTTATTAAATGATATACTAAATGAGAGGAGATGATACAAGTGAGAGAACGACTTAATAGATTTATTGATTTATTTGAATCAAAATTCAATATTATCATTGATATTACAGCATTAATAGGATCACTATTTTGTATATTTTTAAGCATTTTTGTTTTTATTGGATCCTTCTTTAGTTCTCCAAATGAGTTCTTTCCATATGAAATAATAATTCTTCCTGGTGTACTAGGTTTCTTTGCATTAATCATGCTATTCGCTCTACGAATAACTCGCCATCTAACCAAAGAATAGTATAAATTATTTTTCACAAACCAATTAGAACAATCGAAAAAGAGACTGAATTGTCTCTTTTTTGGTGCAGTTTTGGATTGAAAATCCATGTGTCGCAGTTAAATAGCTTCACTTATCTATTATTAGATC
>CAYVZR010000068.1:0-1333 GCA_964456195.1 uncultured Candidatus Izemoplasmatales bacterium
GGTACCGCTAATGCTCTTAGTGATGTATTATAAAGTTGATCTTTAATTGCTTCTTTGATAGCTTCTTGATCATAATCACTAAAGTAAATTGTATCAAATAATTCAATTGATTCCACTTTTCCTTTGGCTTCTGTAATTAATTCAATTTCACCGTTATAATTTACGAATGAAACATCTAATCCTTTTGAGTTCTTAATTGAGACATTATTTTTATTGATGAAGAACTCTGATGAATTTACAAAGGCATTAAATTGGTTATCTTCTTCATATAAATCTTTTACCAAATTACCGATAGCTTCCAAGAAATTTCTTGTTTCAAACAAACTTTCAATTTTTAATGGTTTATTATCTGTTGGATTAGGAATGTCATAATACTCATTCTTAACAAAAGAAGCAGCTAAAGCAGCTTGATTAATCTTCTTGATGATTTCTTCACTAGTGTAAATTGAACTTAAGTTTGTACTACTTGAACCCTTAAATTTTTTACCGTCAATTTCGAAATTCTTGAAAACTGTAATTATATCTTTTGAAACATCCTTGGCACGATTCATTTGTAGCTTATCTTTTATAAAAAATAATTCGTTTGAAGAAGTATAAGTACTTATAATTTGCCATTCGTCTACTTTTGGATGATTATTCAATATCCCTATTAGATTTTTCATTAACTTAACCTTCCTTTAGCTAGAATATATGTACCACCAGTAGATGTTTTGACTAACTCTTTATGACCTTTACCACAATATCCAGTACCACTTAAAATAACAGGGTTACTAGCTATCATCGAAATTGATTTTAATAAATCAGGTACGTATCCAGTTAGAGTCACAGGGCTAATAATTTTACCTGTGATTTTACCATTAATTACCTCTCTACCTTTTGCGATTACACATTGAATTCCCCAGTTTTTAGGGTCTTCCATACCACTTAAGAATCCTTCTAGAATGTACCCTTTTTTAATTGATTTGATCATGTCATCAAGTGATTCTTTACCAGATTCAAAGAACGTATTAGTCATTCTAGCATAAGCTTTTCTTTCGAAACTTTCTCTTCTACCATTACCAGTAGGAGTAGTTCCTAATTGTAGAGCGCTTAATAAATCGCTAATTCCAGATTTCAAAACACCATCTTTGATGACTAAAGTATCTGAACCAAATGTACCCTCATCATCAAACAAGTATGTACCAACTTCATTACCACTTTGAGCACCATCTCTCATATTAACTAAATCACTAGCTACATATTTATTGATAAATTCTTGCCCCTTAGCGCGGTTTTTAACAAACATATCCATTTCAACGCCATGTCCAAACGCTTCATGAGCAATTAAACCAGA
>CAYVZR010000068.1:1433-6710 GCA_964456195.1 uncultured Candidatus Izemoplasmatales bacterium
TCCATTAGCTTTATATACAGATATATCATCTAATGCTACTTTTCTTATTTTAGCTTTAGTTATCTCTGTGTCGTCGATTTGATTAAAAGAATATTCACTGTAATTTACGCCATTGTATACTCTCGCAACAAATCCTCTTTGAACCCACATTGTGTCATTAACACCACTTCCGGACCTTGATACACTGTAGTTAGTACCGGACGCATCTGAACCCAGAATGCTAATGTAATCAAACTCTTTACTTAAATCATTAATAATTGATTTAATTGCATTTCGTTTTTTGCTTAAAAAAGCACTTAAGCTTGTTTTCAAAAAATCACCTCTTTATCTTATTAATATTAATTATATCATAATATTAAAATATACGATAAAAAAATTTTCACGAAAGTAAAAATGAATTAATAACAACTTTTTATGTTAAGAATAACCCCATATGGTATAATAGATACAGATATAAATTATAACTATTTATAGAGGAGGATTAATACATGAAAGTAGAACTAAGAAAAGAGCCTTTAAAAACTGTAAGAGCTATGGATAAAGTACCTGGTGTCGTATTCGGAAAAGCTTTTGATCCTATATCAGTTCAAGTTGATGAAAAAGAACTTCAAGCAACAGTAAATGAATTTGGGTTATCACAAACATTTAAAATAAAGGTAGATAAAGCTACTCACACGGTTTACATTAAGGAATTACAAAGAGATGCTATACATCATCATCACTTCCTAAATGTAAAATTACAAAAAGTTGGTAAGGGAGATACTATCACAACTCGTATTCCATTAAACATTATCGGTAGAGATAAAGTTGAACGAGCTAATGTATCTGTACATATCATCACCGACAGTATTGAAGTAGAATATGAAGTAGGTAAGGGAGTTTCACATATCGATTTAGATATCAGTGGACTTGATACTGGCGATTCTATAAAAGTAAGAGAATTAACTGTACCTAAGGGACTTAAAGTATTAGAAAGTTTAGATAATCTAGTATTAAATGTTGTTGAAGTTAAACCACTTGAACCTGAAGAAGATGAAGATGCTCTTGGTTTAGAAACTGAATTAGATCCAACACAAGTAGAAGCTATTAAACAAAAACCTGAAAAATAATATTTTAAAACACATCCGTTATTTAGGATGTGTTTTTTCTTTGCGCACTTTTACATGGGTTTATAAGAAAGTAGTGTATAATGAAGACGATAAAATAATTTTATCGAATCGGGTAAAGTTTATTCAACTATTGGTTGCTTGAACTTTTAAACACATTCAAATATAATTAAGGCGTAAGGAGGTTATGATGCTTAACTTAGAGAAGATAGGCAATAAAATAGCATTGCTTAGAAAACAAAAGAATATGAAACAAAATGAATTGGCAGAAGTTCTATTTGTTACTCATCAAGCCGTTAGCAAGTGGGAAAACGGAAAAAGCATTCCATCAATCGATATACTATATGCCCTTACACAATTATTTAATGTTTCTATCGATTATTTATTACAAGATTCTAACATACGAGAAGATGATTACGAAACTCTTTTAAAGAATTATCCGAGAGCCTCTGTTATTAAAAAACTCTTAGATAAAAAAAATTTGACAAAAGAAATAGAAAAAATATTTTATCTTTTGTCAAAATATGAAAGAAAATTAATCATTGATAAATTTGTAAGTAAAAAAATAAAAGTCGAATTAGAAAACCTTTGGCATATATTTAGCACTAAGGAAAGGCAATATATACTAGTTGTTATACTTTCTAAAAAACTAAAATATGACATAAACAAAATTTTCTTTAAATTATCAAATCAAGAGCAGTATCTTTTTAAATCTCATGTAAGAAATGTAATGGAATTTATTGTTACAAACTCCCAAAAGTGAAAAAAGGAGTGATAATATGAAACAAGTAAAAAAAGCAAATACAAGAAATTCTATACCAACTGATCTTCTATCATTGAGTAATCTATACTCTGTGGAGACGTTCATAATTAGCAATAAAGAAATCAAATAGGAGGGGTAATGTGAAACTTATACATATTTTACCATTTATGGAAACTGAAGAATTAAAAGCTTTAGCTATAAAAATTATTAATGAAGAGGTAAAAGGGGTTAAATTAGTAACGGTATTTCCATTCTTATCACATGAAGATTTAGATGAAGTTATTGAACTATTAATTGAAAAAGGAAAAGGAAAACAATTAACATATGTATTACCATTTGCTACAGAGAACACTATTCACAAAATTTTTAAAGGTGTAAAAGATGGGACTATTAAAGGAGTTAGAGAACACGCTATATATCCTTTCTTAGCCAAGGAAGAACTTAAAGAAATGTTTAATAAACTAGTTAAAGAAGCAGATGAACATGCAAAAGAAAATGATGAAGAAGAAGCTGATGAAGAAGATGAAGACGAAGAATAAGCTTTAAATCAATTTTTAGAAGAGTTAGCGGTTAACTCTTCTTTTTTTTGTGTTATAATATTCTTAGATTATTTAAAGGAATGATAATATGAGTAAGAATGCATTTGTGACGTTTATAATTAGAAATGATTCCTATTTGCCAGGAGCTTTGGTTTTTGCATATGGATTGAGATTACAAAAAACGAAAAACGATTTAATCTGTATTGTTTCTGATAACATATCTAGTAAAGCTATAACTGATTTAAAAGTTTTATATGATGATGTATTAGTAATTGATGAGGTCTACGTACCACATGAACGAAGACATGAGAGACAAGATAGACCATTTTTATTTTCTAGATTTAATGCTTTTAGATTAGGGAAAGATGGAGATTTATGCAAAGAATACGATAAAATCATAATAGCAGATTGTGATATTTTACCACTAATAAATTATGATTCTTTATTTGATTTACCAGCGCCAGCTGGAATTATCAATGAGAAAAAAGAATACTGTATGGAATATTCTGATGGTACGTATATAATTCCTGACACTATTGAAGAAAATGGTGAATGGTTATGGCATAAACATTATAAGGATTATCTTCATGGACAAAAGATACCGAAAGAAGTAACTGATAGAATTAACGTAGATAAAGAAAATATGGGTGTCAACGCATCGCTAATGTTGTTTCATCCAACTATGACTCTTTATAATTCGATAATGGATGATTTAGCTACAAAATCTATTCAGCAAGAAATATCTTTATATAGTTGGCCTGAAATGCAATATATTACGGTTAAACTAAGTGGAGAATGGACAAATGTAGATATAAAATTCTCATCATTTAATGGTTATCCTAAAGTAGATGTATTATATGGTATTCACTATGCCGGATTAAAACCTTGGAGTATTAAAAATAAAAGTATTAAATCTTATGGTAAATTTGAAGACTATCAACTTTGGTTCTATACTTTTGTAAAAATGATAGATTCACACGAAGATCTTAAAAATGGAAAACTCTTAAGGATATATAAATATGTTTTAGAGTTGTTAGAAAATGAAAAATATCAATTCAAAAAGCATGATTTATCTCAATTTAGTCACTTTTTTGAATAAAAAACACCTCAAAAGAGGTGTTTTTATATAAAAATCAGATATATAGTCATATATTTCTATAAAAATGATAAAATATAGATATGAATTACTGTGAGGAATAAGGAATGAAAGCATTTTTTTATGAAGTAGTTGGAGAAGATACAGTCAAATGTTCTGTGTGCAGTCATTATTGTCTTATTAAGAATGGCAAAAGGGGATTGTGTGGCGTACGGGAAAACATTGATGGCGAACTTATTGCTTTAAACTATGGGTTAAGTATCGCAACTAGTATAGATCCAATTGAAAAGAAACCCATCTATGAATACTTACCAGGAACTAAAACCTATTCTTTTGCTACTGTAGGTTGTAATATGGATTGTCCTTGGTGTCAAAACCAGAGCATATCTCAAGCGCCAAAACCAAATAACAAAGTTGAAGGATATAACATACAACCTGAGATGCATGTAGCTCAGGCGGTTAAGTATAATTGTCCTTCTATTTCCTATACCTATTCTGAACCAACTATATTTCTTGAATATGCTTATGACACAATGAAGATAGCTAAAAGAAATGGCGTTAAAAATATTTGGGTATCAAACGGTTATATGTCTACTGAAACCTTAGATTTAATTTTACCATATCTAGATGCTGTAAACATAGATTATAAAGGTACTAAAGAAACATATAAGAAGTATCTTAAATGTGATAATTCAGTAGTTTTAAGCAACATGAAGAAAATTAAAGAAGCCAATATTCATTTAGAAGTAACTACGTTGTTTATTCCGGGTGTTAATGACAAAATCAGTGATATTAAAACTATAATTAATGATCTAGTAAATTATCTTGGTAATGATTTCATTTGGCATATCTCAAGATTTTTCCCACATTATAAAATGAAAAACAAACCTATTACTAAACTTAGCACATTGAACAAAGTGAAAAAGTTAGGTGAAAAGGCAGGAATAAAAAGAATATATCTAGGTAATATATAAGGAAGTGAAAAGATGTCTATCGTTAAAGGCTACTGTGTACCGCATCCACCACTTATTATCCCAGCTATTGGAGACGGATTAGAAAAAGACATTTCTAAGACTGTCGAAGCATATGAAAATATAGCTAAAGAAATAGCCGAAATTCAACCAGATACAATAATTATTTCATCTCCTCACATGACAATGTATGGAGATTATTTTCATATATCACCCGGGGAAAATGCTGAAGGTAGTTTTTACCGTTTTCATCATGCGGAAATGAAGTTTAGTGTGAAATATGACACAGAACTTAGAGATGCTATTGTTAAGCAGATTTCAATTTTGGATTTTCCTGCTGGGACACACGGAGAAAAAGAGCGTGTCTTAGACCACGGAACTATGATTCCATTATATTTTATAAACAAATACTATAAAGACTATAAAATAATAAGAATAGGTTTATCAGGATTGTCCATGATTGACCATTATAAATTGGGTAAAATAATTAGGTCTGTTCTACCAAGAAAACAAAAAGTAGTTTGGATTGCTAGTGGGGATTTATCACATAAACTAAAAGAAGATGGCCCATATGGCTATGCTGAAGAAGGACCAGCTTTTGATAGAGAAGTTACAAAGATATTATCTGACGGGAATTTCTATGAGTTGTTAAAATTCAAACCTGATTTTTGTCACAAAGCATCTGAATGTGGCCTAGGATCATTAAATATGATGGCTGGTTCGTTTGATGGATACTTAGTAGATTCAAAATTATATTCTTATGAAGGACCATTTGGTGTAGGATATGCAGTTGCTAGTTTTA
>CAYVZR010000069.1:0-3040 GCA_964456195.1 uncultured Candidatus Izemoplasmatales bacterium
TAAACAAATTGTTTTAAAGTGTTTGAAACCACAGAGTATCCAAGATCATTAAGATGGAATCCATCAAAAGTGTACTCTATTTTTAATTGATCAAAATCATTTTTTAAGTACTTAGTAATATCTACAAATTTATAACGGTTCTTTCTTGCATAGTTTTTAAGATAATAATTCAGCATATTAATTTCAAAATTGTCTCTTGCATCAACGTACTCACGATTAATATTATCCATATTTGCAGGATTGACCGGGACAACACTCATAATATGTATTTCAGTATCTTTTGATCTTCTTTTCATCTCTTCACAAATTTTAATGATGTTAGCATAAATATCTTTAACGTTAGTATCTTCAAATCCCATATCATTTGAACCGACTGATATAAACAGTTTATTAGGTTTATATTTTATTGCTCTCTTATAAAGTGATTCTAAAAGAGAAACAGTAGTATCTCCCGATATTCCATTATTATAAATAGTTAGTTCTGGCAATTTGCTCTTGATATTTAGGTTTTCAATTAAACAATCTCCAATAAGAACAACTTGATTTTTCTTGTATTCTCTCGAAGAAATATCTTGAAGTTTTCCTTTATATCTTCTCTTTATATCTTTTTTATTCATCATCTTCATCATTCTCTTCAACCTTATAATAATCAGCTAGAGGTTGTCTGAAAACGCGTTTAACAACTAATAAAACTACCAAAGCTAAAATAGATACTATACTTCCTAACATATATTGACCAATTCCAAAAATTATACCAATTATTGCACTAATCCACAAAGTTGAAGCCGTTGTAAGACCGTACACGTTTGAATTAGTTTTTAATATTGCACCTGTTCCTAAGAACCCAACTCCTGCGACAATTTGTGCAATAAGTCTTTGTCTTTCAAATACAACTGCTTGAACTAGATTCGGGTTTGCTCGAGCAAATTCAATTGCATCAATAACCATTATTTCTTGAACTATTGCAAGTGCAGAAGCGCCAAGTGCTACTAAAACATGCGTTGTCATTCCCGCGATTTTGTGCTTTCTTTGTCTCTCGAATCCAATAAGCCCAACAAATAGAACCGTTAATCCAAGACTTTGTAGGATGTAAAATATGTCAATTGTTTTATCCATCCTATTCACCTACTTCCATTGTAACTAATCATTATAAACGCTTACATCAAAAAAATCAATAGTAAAAGCGAAGAAAAATCTTCGCTTTTATTTATAATTATTCTTCTTCTAAACTATACTCCATAGCTTCATATCGTTTATACATACTATAACGACGTTTAGCTTCTTGTAAGTTTAGAGCGTAAAGTTCTTCTGCATGTTCAGGATTAATATCAAGTAATTGATAGTAACGAGCTTCATTCATTAGATACTCTCTATAACGATCCCATTGAGGTGGTTTAGAATCAATTTTGAATGGATTCTTACCAAGTTTTTCAAGTTTAGGATCAAATCTGAATGTTGGCCAATAACCACATAATGTAGCAAGTTTTGCTTGATTTTGAGAATTAGTTAATCCACCTTTAATTGCATGCGCAATACATGGTGAATAAGCTAAGATTAATGAAGGTCCTTTATATGCTTCAGCTTCTTTGAATGCTTTAAGAACTTGTTGTTGAGAAGCACCGTGAGATACTTGAGCAACATATACATGTCCATAACTCATTGCGATTGCAGCTAAGTCTTTTTTCTTACCTTCTTTACCACTTGATGTAAATTTAGCAATCGATCCAGTTTGGGATGATTTAGATGATTGTCCACCAGTATTAGAATAAACTTCTGTATCTAAAACTAAAATGTTAACATCTTCACTATTTGCCATAACATGGTCTAATCCACCATATCCGATATCATAAGCCCATCCGTCTCCACCGATAATCCAATTTGATTGTTTTACGATGTAGTTAGATAATTCTTTGATTTCTTCTGCCATAGCATCAGTTGAATTTTCGATTAATGGCATTAATTTGTTAAATACATCTAAAGTTATATCTCCATCAGTTCTATTATCTACCCAAGTAGTAAATAGTTCTGCAATTTCAGGACTTACTTTATCAGTATTATCAACAAATACATTTTGTAATCTATCACGAAGTGCTTCATTAGCATGTCTCATACCATATCCAAATTCAGCATTATCTTCAAATAAACTGTTTGCCCATGCAGGCCCGCGTCCATTGTCTAATGTTGTATAAGGAGTAGCAGGGAAACTTGCTCCATAAATTGATGAACAACCAGTTGCGTTAGCAATTTGCATTCTTTCACCAAATAATTGAGTTATTAATTTAATATAAGGTGTTTCTCCACAACCTGCGCATGCACCACTAAATTCAAATAATGGTTTTGCGAATTGTGAGTTTTTAGCGTTATTTTTTTCAACTAAATTATCTTTATAAGTAACATGATCAAATAAATATTCAGTATTTTGAACTTCTCCAAGTTCGATTTCTTCATGAATCGGAGTCATTACTAATGATTTATTCTTAGAAGGACATACTTCAACACAAACTCCACAACCTGTACAATCTAATGTAGAGATTTGGATTTTGAATCGTAATCCATCGAATCCTTTACCAGTAGGTTTTTTAGTCTTTAAACCTTCAGGTGCATTTTTCATTTCTTCTTCAGTTAATAAGAAAGGTCTAATTGCAGCATGAGGACAAGCAAATGAACATTGATTACATTGAATACAGTTATCATCTATCCATTTAGGTACATAGTTTGCGATTCCTCGTTTTTCATATGCAGTTCCACCGTTTTCCATTGTACCGTCTTCATATCCTGTGAATGCACTAACAGGTAAATCATATCCTTTAATTGCATTAACTGGATCAGCTATTTTAGAAACATAATCAGGTCTTGTTGTATCAACAATAACTTTATCATCTACTAATTTTGCCCATTCAGGTTTAACTTCTACAGAAACTAATCCTGCTTTACCATGATCAATTGCTACATAGTTTTTCTCAACAATTGCTTGACCTTTACGACCATATGCTTTAAGAGCATATTTCTTCATCAATTTTGTAGCTTTGTCATAAGGCAT
>CAYVZR010000069.1:3140-6538 GCA_964456195.1 uncultured Candidatus Izemoplasmatales bacterium
CCAGATTTTTTAGAGTCATAAGATGAATATGCTTGAGCATATAAATCTGTATTTTCACCAATAATTTTGATTGTATTCTTAGATGCACCAACAGTACCATCAGATCCAAATCCGAAGAATAATAATTCAGTTGTTCCAGCAGGTTGAGTATCTATTTCTACATTAGGTAATGATGAATGATTTACATCATCAACGATACCAATTGTGAATCTGTTTTTTTGTGCTCCAACTAAATTATCATAAACTGCAACAATTTGTCCTGGAGTAGTATCTTTACTTGAAAGACCATAACGTCCACCTAGTATTATAGGTGCATTTTCTTTACCATAATATAATGATTGAACATCTAGATATAATGGTTCTCCAATAGATCCTGATTCTTTAGTTCTTTCTATTACAGAAATTCTTTTAACGCTTTTTGGCATTGCACTTAAGAAATATTCTGCACTGAATGGGCGATATAGATGAACAGTTAATAATCCAACTTTACGACCTTGTCCTAATAAGTAATCAACAGTTTCTTCAATAGCTTCTGTTACAGAACCCATTGCAATAATTACATCAGTTGCATCTTCTGCTCCATAATAAACAAACGGTGCATAATTACGACCTGTAATTTTTGAAATATCTTTTAAGTAACCTGCTACTATATCAGGTACTTTTTCATAGTATTTATCTTGAATTTCACGAGTTTGCATATAAACATCATCGTTTTGAGCTGAACCTCTAGTTACTGGGTTCGCTGAATTTAATGCTCTTTTACGGAAACGTTTTACAGCATCTCTATCTAGTAATTTATCTAAGTCAGCATAATCCATAACTTCAATTTTATTAACTTCATGAGAAGTTCTAAATCCATCAAAGAAATGTAAGAATGGAAGACTTGATTTAATGGCAGCTAAATGTGCAACAGCACCTAAATCCATAACTTCTTGAACTGAACCACTTGACATTATACAAAAACCAGCTTGTCTAACTGCCATAACATCTTGATGATCCCCAAATATTGATAAAGCTTGTACTGCTATACTTCTTGCAGCAACATGAATAACACCAGGTAATAATTCACCTGCTATTTTGTACATGTTTGGTAATTTTAATAACAATCCTTGTGATGCTGTATAAGTTGTTGTTAGAGCACCTGCTTGAAGTGATCCGTGAACAGTTCCTGCAGCTCCTGCTTCAGATTGCATTTCGATAACTTTTACTGGCATATTAAATAAGTTTTTCTTACCTTGAGATGCCCATAAATCAGTGTATTCCGCCATCGGTGAAGATGGTGTGATTGGGTAAATCCCTGCTACTTCTGTGAATGCATATGAAACATGTGCAGCAGCTTGGTTACCGTCCATTGATTGGAATATTTTTTTTGTTGCCATGGTAACTACCTCCATTATAAATATTTATTTTTTTTATATATTTGCGTGACAGTTTTGATTATAGAACATTTTGTTTTATTTTACAACCATAAAAGCTCAATTTTTACAGAAATTAAAACACTTATAATTTAAGGTTATAAAATAAAAAAGCTAGATACGAAATCTAGCTCATTTTATACAATTTAATAAACGTTCTGCTTTATCCAAATAGAGATTAGCGAAGAGCATAAAATCAACACCTAAATCTTTACTTAAACCAATGAATTCTTTATATAATGCAACATTATGCCACTGCAATGTTTGGAAAGTTCTAAAGAAGTAAAGACGGTTAAATTCTTCCGTCGATGGAACTCTACCTAAATAAACAGGAAGCAAGGCAAGTGCGTGATCAAAGTCACTATTCCCAAAGCATGCTATGTCATAATACGGATCGTTATTTCCAGTGAATTCCCAATCCATCAATTTTAATCCTTTATCAGTAACTACAAAATTAGAAACCTGTGAATCTCCATGGGTTAAAACTTTCAAAGAATCAACCATGTATTTATCTTTATATGATAAGAATTTTCGCTTTAAAGAAAAGTATCTTTCTGTATGAATATATCCCAAGTCGATATTAAGATTTTCATATGTTGATAATCTTCCTAAAGGATTATAATCATAATCTGATACTAGTCCAGAAGAATGAACTTTATGAAGAACCTCTGCAGCCTCTTTTAAATAATCCAGAGGATTTAGTTCATGAAGTGGAGTTCCTTCAATATACTCGGCTATTTTATAACCAGTTTTAACATCTAAATAAACAGTATTATTGTTTAATTCAAGTGAATCAACAAGAGCAATGTGATGTGCTTCAATTATTCTATCAACAAATTTCTCAGCTTTTTTTCCAGGGATTCTGAATGTGTATAATTTCTCTTTTATTTTTATCACATATGTGAAATTACTCATTCCACCCATCAATCTTCTTTCTACATTAATATCATTTTCTTTTGCATTAAAAACCTTGGTACAAATTTCAATAATAATTTTTTCGTTTTCCATTATTATCCTCCTAAATTTTAAATACTTTGGTTGGAACATCTTGAGATGCTACAACTAGATTATAATCTGTAATATTTAAATCATAGTCTTTGAATACTTCATTGTAAGTTTTAATTGCTACTTCTTTGCTATTACATTCTCTTGAAGGATGAGCTAATATTATCTGTTTAGTATTCTCACCAATCAATTTTGTCATATTATAAGCTGAATCATTATTAGACATATGGCCTTTTACTGAATCAATTCTTTGTTTTAAGTAATATGGCCTCTCTGATGTAAAAAGCATTGTGATGTCATAATTAGATTCAAATACATAGAGATCTGCGTTCTTTAATACTTCAATATCACTAGCTGGCAAGTAGCCAATATCAGTGATGTAAACAACTTTTTTACCTTCTGCATAAATTATGTAACCAACCGCATCTTCAGCGTCGTGAGAGATGCTTATAGGTAATACTTCTATATCTTTGATTGTGAAAGATTCATTTGGAGTAATGAATGATAACTGATCTTCTTTAATGTTTTCTTTAACTTTGAAATAAAGCGAATCATGAGTACCTTCAGTTAAATAGCATACTGATTTATGTCTTTTAAGTAAAACATTAATACCTTTGACATGATCCGTATGCTCATGAGTTACTAAAATTCCATCTAAATTATCAAGTGATAATTCTTTACTATTTAGTCTAAGTGAAATTTGTTTATAGGTAATCCCACAATCTAATAAAATCTTAGTACCTTTAGACTCTAAATATGTAGCATTTCCGCCCGATCCACTTGCTAGTACACAAAGTTTCATATAATCACTCCAATACAAGAAATATTATACTACAACTATATAGAATATCAATAGCATGCTGCAACTTATCTGCATATTTATGTAGGTTAAAGATATTCACGATACTTTCACAATTATATATTGTTTTTATTTATCATTAATGATATGATATATATTGCGTAAATAATAAGGAGTGA
>CAYVZR010000070.1:0-6365 GCA_964456195.1 uncultured Candidatus Izemoplasmatales bacterium
TACAAGACTATTATTTAGAAGTATCACATAATGACTATAAATTATTCACATATTTCACTAATGACAGTATTGTTTTTTATACTGATAATCACCCAAGAGGATACTATCAAACATATGATAGTGTAAGTAACACAATTGGATATGAAACTGAAGATGAAGAATATGATAGAGAGTATGTGTTATTAAAATCAGCTATTGATTATATCGAAAACAATAATCTAATTGATACATCCGTTGATTTGGACATGAATAACGATGGTGATATAGACAACATTACTTTCCTTGTAAGCAATGAGGTTGAAGAGTGGAATGATTTACTATGGCCACATCGATATTCGATGTGGGAGAGTGTAGATATCTATGGAAGCTATAATATTGGTGTTCCACAAATAAATGGAGACTATGCATGGGATTATACATTCCAATTATTAGGTGAAACTAACTTGGTTAGTAGTTACTTTGATTTAGGAACACTTGCCCATGAACTATTCCATGTTATTGGAGCACCTGACTTATATCACTATTATAGCGATACTGAGATTTCTCCTGTAGGTAGTTGGGATATTATGAATATCACTAATTCAATACCAAACCATATGTTAATGTTTATGAAAGAAGAATATGGTAATTGGGATCAAGATATCATTGAAGTAACAGCGTCAGGAGAGTATTCATTCAATGTGAATACAGCTATTGAAGACAATGGTATATTCGTTGATTTAGGATATTCAAATGAATACCTATATATGGAATATAGGTATGATTCTGGAGATTATGAATCATCTATTTATGATACAGGTATAATCTTCTATCGTGTTGATCAAGATTTTGATGGAAATCGAGAAGGAATGTATGATGAACTTGGAAACAGTGTTGATGAAGTATATCTATTTAGAAGTGATGGAACATATGACTCTTCTTACTTATTAACTGATAGATATATTGTTGAAGATGACGGTAATCCAAACAATGGTGTAATGAATCATTCTACATTTACAAGCATTGGAGAAAATACATCTATTCCGTTTTTCTATAGTGATGGAACAGAAATTGCTATTACAATATCACTCGTTTCAATGAACCAAGATACTGCAGTAGTAACCATAGATATAAATTAGTTCTACAACACCGTTTTAAGCAATTTAATATTGCTTAAAATTAGGTTGTTTTTCAAGTGAATGGTATAATTAGGTATGAAGTAATTGAATAGGGGGAACAATATAATGGAAAAAGAAGATAAGAAGAAAACATATGAAAAGGATATAACAAAAGTTGATAAAATCTTTATTGAACTAGAAGAAGCTGTTGGAGGAATAACCCGCGAGGTTGAAAACCGATTAGAAATGTTTGAGTCTTTTGTCAAAGATGAAGTAAAGATAGCTAAAGATATAGTTAAAAAACATAAATAGGAGGAATATATATATGAATGAAATATATAATTTTAAAGTAAATAACTCTTTGGGAGAAGAAGTTGAATTAAGTAAATATAAAGGAAAAGTAATGTTGATTGTTAATACCGCAAGTAAATGTGGATTTACATATCAGTATAAGGGACTACAAGATCTACATGATTTGTATAATAAAGAAGGTCTTGAAATACTTGCTTTCCCATGTAATCAATTTAAAAAGCAAGAGAGTGGAACAGATGCAGAAATCCAAAACTTTTGCCAACTTAATTATGGATTAAAGTTTCCTGTATATTCAAAGATAGATGTGAATGGAGAGAATGCTCATCCACTATATAAATATCTAAAGAAACAACAAAAAGGATTATTTGGAAGCAATATTAAATGGAATTTTACAAAATTCTTAGTTGATAAAGAAGGAAATGTTATTAAAAGATTTGCATCAACAGTTAAACCAGAAAGCATGAAGGAAAATATTCAGGAATTATTATAATAAGTTAGAAGTCATTTATTGAAATAAAGTCAATGAAGTAGACACTTGAAAAAGGTCTGCTTTTTTTCTGTGGTTTTACAGTAAACTAAAAATATTAATACAATTATTGCTAAAGTATTAGCAATAATTGACAAAAACAAGAAAAAATGCTAAAATATTAACACTATGAATAAAAAAATAGATATTAGTGATTTCATTAAAATTTCTACAGAACAATCAATAAAACAAGATTTAGTTACAAGGTTTAAAAAGAGAAGAAAGGAAAGCAAATTAACTCAAAGAGATCTTAGTGTAAGGTCTGGAGTAAGCTATGGCTCAATAAGAAGATTTGAGCTTAGTGGAGATATCTCTTTGCAAGCATTATTGAAGTTAAGTAGAGTACTTGGATGCTTAGATGATTTTAAAGAAGTATTTAATAAACAAATAACTTTTAATATAAAGGATATGTAATTATGGATGTAAATATTAAGAAACTAAAAGTTAAATATAATAATCAAATTGTAGGCTATTTACTAGAGTTAGATGATGCAAGAATAGGATTCCAATATGACAGTGAATGGGTATTGAATGGGTTTTCTATAAACCCTTTCTTTTTACCCTTAACTAATGAAGTTTTCATTTCAAAATCAACCTACTTCAGTGGGTTGTTTGGTGTATTCCATGATTCATTGCCAGATGGATGGGGAGAATTGTTAGTTAGGAGAATGTTATCTAAAAAGAATGTTAATTTTGACAAGCTTTCCGCACTAACAAGATTAACTCTTGTTAGTGATAATGGATTAGGGGCTTTACAATATGATCCTATCCAAAATGAAAACAATTCAGACAAAATTTATGATCTAGATAAACTTGCTGAAGCAACTAAGAAAATACTTAATGACTTAGAAATGGAAACAGACTTTGATGATATATATAATCTTGGTGGTTCAAGTGGTGGAGCTAGACCAAAAGTACATCTAAAAATTGAGGGAGAAGAATGGATAGTTAAATTTAGATCACATTTAGATCCATTGGATTCTGGTGAACTTGAATATTCTGCGAACCAATTAGCACAACAATCAGGAATAAATGTGAACACACATAAACTGTATCCTTCAAAACAATGTACAGGCTATTTTGGAGCAAAGCGTTTTGATAGAGAAAATGGTAAAAGAATACATATGATTTCTTTATCATCACTTCTTGAAACAACACATAAAATTCCAAATCTAGATTATAAACACTTGTTTCAAGTGATACAGACAATATGTTTTAATCAAAATGATTTACTTGAAGCATTCAAAAGAATGACTTTTAACGTCTTGTATCCGAATAGAGATGATCATGGTAAAAACTTTGCATTCTTATACAATGAGAAAGAAAAAGGATATCAACTATCACCAGCCTACGATTTAACAAAAACACCAAGGCTAGTGGAACATCAAATGACAGTTTTAAGCAAAGGTAACCCAAAAAGAGAAGACTTATTAAAACTAGCATTAGATTTTAATATGTCTAAGAAACAATGCCTTGATATAATGGATGGTATAAAAAAAGTGCTACAGTAATAATTTAAGTTATTTTTAATTACTAATTTTTATATTGGGTACACAAAACTATCGACAGGGTCAAACCATATGTTATAATATAGTTACAAATAAAATATGCAAGGAGGATTTAGATGAATATTAAGAGAATTTTATTAGGAATATTATTATTGTTAGCTTTTGTTTTAACCGGATGTAGTGCAAATAAAGACAGTATAGAACCAGGAGACTATTACGGTGGAGACTATAGCAGTGAGGATACAAACCCAGTAGCACCGGCACCTAGCGTTGATGATACAACAGGAGCCGATGGTGCAGCAGGAGCAGGTGGAGATGTTGATCAAGCATCTGATATTCCTGCATTATTGAATAGAAAAATTATTTATACAGCTAGTCTAGGGATGTCATCACTAACTCCGGTTGATATTTATAATGATGTTATTAGTAATTTAGATACTTATGGAGCTTATATAGAGTCTGAAACAATTACAGCAACTAAGTATATTGTTAAAATAAGAGTATTATCAGATAACTTTAATGATTTTATTGATGATATTAAACAAACAGGAGAAGTTATTAGTTATTCTAAAACATCACAAGATATAACAAATGCTTATTCTACATTTGAATCAAGAAAATTAGCTTTAGAAACTCAACAAGCTCGTATTATTGAACTAATTGAGATTGCTGAAGATTTAACTGATATTTTAACATTAGAAGAAGCTCGTGCTGATATTGAATCAGAGTTAAATCAAATAGGAGCTAGTCTAGCTAATTTTGATTCACTAGTAGACTATTCAACAATTAACTTAACTATTTTTGAAACTACTGAAGAAGTTGTAATTTTGCCACAAACTACAAGACCAACTGCTTATATAATCACAACTACTAAAGAAACAAGTGAATTAGAAATTACAAATCAAAGTGAGTTTGCAGCAATTATTTATGTTGATTTATTAGAAAACGGTGAGTTTGTTAGACAATATGAAGGAGAAGCATTCCCTGATGGTAAAGCTATATTTGAAATTAGCGAATTAGAATCTAATACTGAATATTCATTTAAGATTACAGCTATATCAGCAAATGAAAGAGAATCTAATGTTGTAACCAAAAATATTCTAACTGAAAGTACGTTCTTTAATAAAGTTGGAAACATCTTTGTTGGGTCATTTAATGTCCTAGTGAATGTATTTGAATTTATAGGGTTAGCAATTGTTGCTGTTGCACCATTTATATTTGCATTTGCGATTGTATTCATACCTTTAAGAATTTTATATACTAAATTTTTTAAACAGTATTTTAAAACCAGAAAAGAAAATAGAAAAAAAGCTTTTGACCAAAGAACAAAAGAAAGAATTAAGACTGAAGAAGAACAAAAATAAATAAAAATTTAAGAAGTCAAATATTATTGACTTCTTTTTTTACACCTTATTTGATATAATTATCTGTGAGCGAGGTGAGGATATGGATAAATTAACAATGACCAAAACTGAAAATGGGAAAGGATATTACATAAAATTTTATTCTTTAAAAAATAGACTGATTATAAATAAATTGATAAAAATGTTTTAGAAGGCATTGTCTGAAAATAAAAACGAAATAGTGATTGATCTTACTAGCTGTAAACCTCCAAGTTTTCCGAATATTATTTGTTCTATTTCTGGATTAAGCGAGTTATATATAAAAAAGTTCGACTTCATTATAGAGATTAAGGTGAATGAGAATAGTTATTTAGATCACACTGGAATCGTTAAGCCATATAGCATGAATAATAATGCTATATCGTTAAAAGAAGATATTTTTGATAAGGTTATTAGTTTTTGTAACGAAACAGAAGTAGACTATATTACTCATACTATGCTAGAACAATTACAAATGAATATTATATGTAATGAAGGTGTTTTAACAGCTGCAAGTTGGTGCATAAACGAAATTATGGATAATGTATTAAATCATTCTAAATCACTTAGCGGTTACATAATGGCACAAATTCATAAGAGGAAAAAACATTTAGTTTTTACTATATATGACAATGGACTAGGTCTTTATAATACTTTAAAAAAAGTATATAATTTAGAAGATACTATAGATGCAATCAATATTTCAACACAACAAGGAATCACGAGAGACAAGAAACTTGGGCAAGGTAATGGAATGTGGGGCTTATATAAAATTATTAGTGAGAATGGTGGAATCTTAACGATTGTGTCGGGGTCAGCTGCAATGACTTATGATTATACTAATGGAAATGAAAAACAATACAAAAAATTAGCTTATCCCTCAAAAAAATATAATACGACTTTAATAGACTTTATGATAGATTTTTCTAAATACACAAATGTTAAAAGCGCTCTAAACGATTATGAACCATATGAGTATTTATCGAAACAACATGAAGAGATGGAAAATCGTGATGGATATATTGTATTTAATGTTAAGGAAAACACAACAGGTACAGGAACAAGGAAATCCGGTAAAAAAGCACGAACACAATTAATAAATATTGAAAGAATGGAGAAGACTCCTGTTATTGTAGATTTTTCAGAGATAGGTAGAGTAACTTCTTCCTTTGCAGATGAGTTCATAGGAAAACTAACTATTATTTATGGATTGAGTGATTTTAATGATAAATTTTTATTGATAAATTATAATGAATACATACAAAATCTTATAAACAAAGCAATAGATCAAAGAAATAATGCGCATAAGTAATCAAAAAAATAAAGATATCGCTATTGTATTGACAAAAAAGTCTCATATATGGTACACTAAATTATCTTCATTTCATTGTAAATTCTCTTATGTATGAATTTCGTGAAGGAAGATTTATGGAAAAAGAAAAGCTTTATGCTTAGACTGCTATCTTATATAGCAGTCTTTTCTTTTTTACTCGTTATGAGTTCCGGTTCTCCAATACTTTTTACACAATAAACGGCGCGA
>CAYVZR010000071.1:0-6251 GCA_964456195.1 uncultured Candidatus Izemoplasmatales bacterium
AAAACTGTTGAAAGTGTAGTAGAACTTGAACAAAAAACTACAATGAGCTATGTTAAAAGAGGATTTAAGGTAACAAAGAAAAACTATTTGGTTATGGAACCAAAGCTTATGAAGGGATATAACTTCACATCTGCAATTAATGGTGAAGCTTATGAAATCCCAAATAGAGTAAAGATAGCTATTAGAATTGGAGAAGGCTTTAAGAGTTATGTAAATGATAATTCTAAAATGGCTAATAGGCTTTGTAGATTTGTCGAACAAAAATAGGAATCCATTTAAGGGATTCCTATTTTTTTATTACTTTTAAAATATTTTTTAATTTGGTTTTTGTTAATTTGCTGTCAGTAGTCGAATAATCAGATATTTTTTTATATTCTTGTTGAGATAGTTCATCATATTTAATGCCTTGGTTAATGAATTTACGCATAGTTTCCTTAATTGATTTCTCACTACTACTAGGTTTTATATTAAGTAAAGTTTTGTATATTCTATCAGATTTTTCAATAAAGAAGTTTGAAAAATTTCTATCAGTTGAGTTATAACTATTTTCATTCAGCAATCCAATAAAGCCTTTGAACAACATATTTTCAGTGTGAGGGACACCTCTTTTTTTATACCTGAATATATGTTTTGAATTATAAAAATCTACTATAGAAGCTATCAATTTTAATTTCTTTTTACTTAATCCACTTGAGCTACTAGGAATCAAATCATATATGATTTTCGTAAACATAAATAGATTACTTAAAAAAATTCTATTATTATTTGGATCTTGATATGAACCTTTAAGTACAGATTCCATATTCTTAGAAGTAGAGGTGTTAAAAGTTTTCGTGAACTGATAACGTAGTTTAACAATTGCTTCATGATAATAGTTTTGGAGATCGTAATACTTTCTTTGAATGCTTTTTGGTGTCTTACCCTTTTCAGTAATCATTAGAGTTGGTGTTCCATAAATGTTAACTTCTCTATAGCCAAGACTTAATTTTGCATATACTCTATCAAATGTTTTATCCATAAATAGCAAAATTCTTCGTGCATCTTTATTTATAGTTTTCCTTTTTGCTTTTCCCTTAAATTCAGCGCCAACAGGGAATGAATTTGAATCAGCATTTATATAATCATTTAGTGGGAATGCAAATTCGATGTTATTTATTACATCTTTTTTTAATACATGTATCTCTGAAGGTTCATACTGTATAACACTATAACCTTTAGAAGCGTACAAGTAAATGAGATTAGTAATTCTAATATTAACTAAAGAATGAATTGATTTATTAAGATAACCCAATAGAGTTGAATCAATATTTCTTTCAATTTGAGAGATTGGACTTGTATAAGTATATGGAAGGTTTATGCTTTCAAATAATTTAAAACTTAAAGATCCTTGTTGCTCTAGCAGTACCAACATAACTGAGTTAATAAGGTAATCAATATCATCATTGTTTATTTCAGACCAGAATTTCTTCTTCTTTTTTGAAATGTAATGCTTTCTCTTTTCAATTGCATTATCAATTTTTTCTTGATATTCAATCATCTTAAATTTATTAGTATCCCAGGGACGTATTTTAGATATATCATCTTCTAATGTACCATCAAAATCTAATAAATATTCTGAATATTTTGGAATATCAAATGAATCATTCATAATTTCTTTAAGGTAATTTTCTCTAATAGGAGAATTGTCACTACTAAACAATTCAAAAGCTAGTTCATGCAAGCATTTGCCTTTATATTTTTTAATTTTTCTATGTTCTTCTAAATAAAACTTATATTTTTCACCCATACATAGCACCACCTTAACCCAATTATAATACGCGTAGGTAAAGGAAACAATATAAACATGTATAAATCTTTGATTTTTTTTTGAGTTTATATTGTATATGGTGTAGGTAGAACACTGCCTATAGAAAGTAGGAAAAACATGGGAAAATTAGTCCCAAATTATAAAACCAATCAGTTTGATTTTGTAGACGATAAAGGGCAACGAACGCCTTCTGTTGGTAATCTACTATCTCCAGTTGAGATAGTGAAGTTTCTAGATGTTGATGCTAAAACACTAATAACATTAGAAACCATCGAAAGTGGTAAGCCTAGACAATTTACAATGGAAGCCAACACTCTATCAAGGCAAGAATCATTTGGTTCGACGTTATTTAATAACAGCTACTTTATCAACTTTAAACTGATAAACCCTTTGAGACAGTATGTAACACTTGGCATTCAGCATTTGCAAACATCTGGCAAAGTGAAGTACAAGCATAAGTCTTTAGGATTTTTTACACAAGAGGATGATACGAGTGTGTTTTTGTTATCAAAGACTATGACATTGCACGGGTCATCCACTTATTATGACGAGAAGTTCCAATTTATAAGTGGAACATTTAAAGATTACGAGCTGTTTTTAAAAAGTGAGATCCTTCCACACGTTGAAACTCAGCTAGCTTTAACAATTGGACTATCCTCAGTCGTGGCATCATATTTAAAAGACTTTGCTGATGTTCAAACGATTGTTACCAACTTTTGTGGAGCGAGCAGCACTGGAAAAACAACAGTGGCACAATTTATCGCAAGCCTTTGGGCCAATCCGCAGATTAGCAACAGCAGCTTAGTAAAAACCTTCAATAGCACACACGTTGCTAGGTTTGCCAGAATCGAGGGCTTTAATGGGGTGCCAATCCTATTGGATGATGCTACTACAGCGAGTTATTTAAATAGAACAGATTTGATTTATCAACTCGCTCAAGGTGAGTCAAGAGATCGTTCAACAAACTATGGACAAAGCGTTGCCCAAGGGTTGAAATGGTCTGGGTTAGCACTCATCACATCTGAAACACCAATTCTAAGTGATACAGAAACTAAACTTGGATTGATGGCCAGGGTTTTAGATTTTGAGAGCATATGCTGGACTCAAGACGGAGCACACGCTAAACGAATCAAGAATGCAATATTTCATGACTATGGATTCATTGGTCCAATATTTGTTAAGGGATTCATGAAAATTAGTGATTTTGAGCTACAAGAATTATTTAGAGCATGTCAAAATGAAATAGAAGTTGCTATTCCTATTAAAGACGAACTATCTAATAGGATTATTAATAAGTTAGCCATAATCTATATGACTAGTAAATTGATTAACAAGATTCTAGGATACGAACTTGATTTTGAAAGTATTAAATCGGTTCTAGTTGAAATGGATCAAACAGATGTTGCTGATAGACATATCGGTCTTAAAGCATTTGAAGTTATCAAGAATCACATTACACAGCACCACTCGAATTTTAATAAGTTTGATAAAGACGGAACTCAACATGATAGTTCAAAGAGCAAGCTTATTGGAATCATGGAGTTTAGTGAGGAAAGTGTGATGGTTACAATCTTATCATCAGCTGTCCAAGAGATACTAAAAAGTAAATACATTTATGAGTATAAAACCATTCTTAAGTATTGGGCAAAAAATAACATGATACTACCCCAAAGCGGGAAGAATGTTGTAAATGTGAAAGCATTAGATTCTAGAGCTGTGAGATTTCTGTTTAATAGAACTGAAGACACAATTTTACCATGGTACTATCCTTTAAAGATGTACAAAAGTACAACTATTGAAGAAGAACCACCTGTTTCTACGTTGGACTTCAATAAAGATGTAGATGTAAATGATATCTTTGAGGACGAGCATAATGAAAGTTAAAATAGACAGAGAAGAATTAGTGCAAAACAGAGGAATTATAAAAAAACCACGAAAGCTTAGCAAATACAAGCTAAGTGAACAACAAGCTAAACAAATTAGTAACATTTTATTAGATTCAATAACAAAAACAGAGAAAAAGGCCAAATAAGGCCTTTTTTCTTTACCAAAAAACTAAAATACAAGGAGAAAACATGAAAAAAAACGAAAAATTCACATCATTACAACAATTACATGAATTAATGCAAGCAAATAACACGAATAGAGTTATTGTGAGAATACATTGGCGCAATAAACAAAATGATAAAAGGAAAGCTTCGTTTAAGCTCGATACAGGGCAAAACATAGGAGAATTTATACAATCAATACTTGGGCATAAGTTTGATGGATTTACTAATCTCTTACACGGTGGAGGAATGGATATTCCTTGGTTAGTACTAAGAGAATTGAATGAGGAATTTGCTAGTGATTTTGGATATTCAGGAGAAACTATTAACGAACAGTATATTTGGGATAGGAAAAAAAGATAATGAGAGAACTTAGACAAGAAGAAATTACAAAAATTCACTTAATGGCTGCTAAAAAAGGCTTAATAAAGCTAAATGTGAGCATCTATGCTAGGAAGTCTACAGAAGATAAAACTGACACTTCAATAGCTACTCAAATAGAAAACTGTAGAGAGTTCGTACAAAAGTACGACTCTCTTTTCACTTTGAGTGAGGAACATATCTTTCAAGAGGATAAGGTATCAGGTATGTATATTGAAAATAGAAAAGAATTAAGCAAATTACTGAATTTGGTTGATAAAGGGATTATTAACGTAGTTGTAGTCGCTAGATCAGACAGATTTTCAAGAGATTCAGCCAATATGGTTATGTTACTTAGAAAACTAGAAGCTAAAGGTGTGTATTTCATAGCGGGCGATGACTTAGGAGATGATAGTGCAGCAGGGATTCTTATAAAGCAAATCATGTATGCAACTAGTGAGTTTCATGTTAGAAATACTGCTGAGAATGTTATGAAGGTCCATACAAAGTTAGTAAAAGATGGCAAAACTGTTGGTGGTCTTGGCAATTACGGTTATGTAATATCTGAACGTAAGTATATTCAAGAACCAATTGAAGCACAGGCAGTATCTTTAGTATTTGATCTATTTTTAGCAGGATCATCGTACTCAGAAATATCTGAACAATTAGATATCCAAGGCTATAAACCGCGTTTTGCTAAAAAATTTTCTAACTCTGGTATTCACGACATATTGAATAACAAGCGAAACTGTGGTATTTCAATATGGAATAGTCTCGAGAAGCGCAAAGGTGGAAACAGAATCATCAAGCAAAATTTTGATGAAGTAATATCAGAGGATGTTGTAGCTAACCCAATAATTTCAAAGGATAAGTTTGATAGAGTACAAGCAATTTTAAACACTAAAGTACAAGCTAAAATAAATAAAAGTGGACCAGTTTACTTATTAACAGGATTACTTGTTTGCGGTGATTGTGGAGGTGCTATTACAGGCACTAGTAGTAAAAGTAGTAAAAAGAAATCACCAACCAGATCATATATGTGTAAAAATCATTCAAAAAGGTATGGAAACACCTGTTTAACTAAGAATATCAACGTAAAATGGTTAGATTTAGTGGTAAAAAGTCAGATAACTAAGCTAATTAAGCAACATTTTAAGACGAATCCTATGCCAAAAGCCTTCTTAAAAGAATATTTGCAAGATGAAAAAAGCAAAATCAAACGGTTATCAAGAGAATTATCACTTGAAAAAGAGTCTCTTAGTAAATTAGTTATAGGATTTCATAAAACTGACAATGAACTTATAAAGGCATCAACAGAAATCGAGATTGAAAAGGTTTCACACTTAATTGATGTAAGTAAAAGTAAAAAAAGAGATTTAGAAGAAAAAATAAAAGCTTCTAAACTTAAACAAATAGCTATTAATAGCGGAAAGATAAAGGTAGAAGAAATGTTTAAAAATGATTTAATTAGTAGAAGGATTATACAAACGTTTATAAAGAAAATAGTAATAAGTAACGATAAAATTGAAATTGAGTATAAAGAAGGGGAAATACAATAATGGAAAAAGTAGATTATTTATTTAACAGTTTTGGAAATTGGAGAAATGAGTTAAAAGAAGCATTTAGATATAAAATAGATGGAACTTGTATTGATATTGCTTTTCGAGAATTTTGGGAAAGTAACGATGAGATATCTGATAAGTACATTGATATTTTGGAAAATTCACTTGATGATCATGGATTTAAAGATTATGATGAATTTTATGATGATGAAATTGAGTATTTAATGATTGATTTAGAGCAGCAAAAGAAACTAGAGTATTTAGAAGATATTGAGAAATTTGGAATGGATGCAGCTATTAATTATTCTACAAAGTGGAAAAATTTAGACTCGCTTAGAGTAAAAAATTATTATGGAATATCGTTTGCTAAAGATCTAACTAACGATCAGTTAGCAACAATATTTGCTTCTATGGAGACTGAAGAATTATTAGAAAATGATTGCTTCAGCGATGAATTACTAGATAGGTATGAAG
>CAYVZR010000072.1:0-6248 GCA_964456195.1 uncultured Candidatus Izemoplasmatales bacterium
AATACTTTGTAAGTTTGTTAAATTCTATTACATTCATAGTCTTCCTCCTTGAGCCAATTAGAATTTATTATTTGAAGTGATAGTATCATTTTATATTACTAGCTTATAATAGTCAACATTGTTAACAATTATGTGGATATAGATAGTAAAGAAAAGCACTCATTCAGACGAATGAGTGCTTTTTAATGTTATTTTTTATAAGTCACTTTGTTTCATGATATTTGCAGGTGTTTTTCTTAATAATGTATTAATAGGCATTAAACCAAATATAATATTGATTCCATACATTCCTATGAACACAAATAGTATAGATAATCCTGTGAAGCGAGTAACTGATACAAGCTTCAGTGCGGACTCAGCTTGAGTGAGTAGTAGTAACATCAAGATAAAACCTAAAGCGCTACTAAATGTTGTAGTTAGAAGGATTTCAGTTAAGAATATTCTTCTGATTTCTTTTCTTGATATGCCTATGCTTCGATACACACTGATTTCATACATTCTTGATATTAAACTAGATCTCATTACAAGATAAATACAGAAAGCAGACATTAATATACCACCTATAGCTAGAAGATAGAATGTTTGATTTTCTTCAAGTTTAATTGTTTGAGCTATTGTTGGTTCATAAACATCAGCTGACACTTCATATCCAGCTTCTTCCAAAGAGACAATAGCCGCTTCAACATCGGTTGCGTAAACGAGTAAATCAAAATCTTGATTGATATAAAAGTTGTATCTGAAATATCTATGTTTAATAAATTCTATTTTTGAAAGCATGATTTTTTCAAAATTGAATAAGGTATCTTCATCTTCGTAATGATATACACCTGAAATATAAAAAGTACCAGTAGCTGTACCAATATTATAAGGTATCTCTCCATCTTTAACGGATGAATATTGATCATTAATCATTACGTAATTTTCTCCATCAGGAATATCTCCTGATATCATACTGAAACTATCTCCAAGTATTCGATAATCAACTAATACTCGAGTAGCTAAACTATATATTAACTCTTCTTTCATCCAAACACTTTTTGAATTACTATTTGCGATGCCGCTAATGTTAAAGTTAATAGAGGTTTCTCTACCAATAGACATATCATCACCACTTGTTATGAGTTTGAATTTGCAGTTTAGAACATCATTGAAACTTTCAATGCCTACTTTAGAACCATTTTTAATAATATCATCAGCTACTGATTGGTCAATAACAATTTCGTATTCTCCAGGTAATTGACCATATACTAAGCTCTCTTCATCGAAATACTTTATATCGATAGGTTGAGCAGATATATCAAGGCTCTCTTTAACTTCATAATAGCTTGGTGTAGAAATGTTAAATGTCAATGGTTTGTTAATTAACATTAATTGATCAACGTTATCCACAGAATTTAATAATTGGTATTCACCAAATTGACTTCTATCCATATGGACAGTTATGTAGTTAGGGTCTAAAGAAGAATATGGTTCTTCAACATGATATATTTCTCCTAATAAGCCAACACTAATACTTATAATAATACCTAAGAATAACATAGCTAAGAAAAGCACTTTTCCGCCGCCTTTTTTAAATATATTAAGTTTTCTTAGGGCGTAGTTAATAGTATCCTTCCAAAGGAAAGCATTTGCTGTGTTATGTCCTACTTTTGGAAATTTATCATCTAGGATAAATTTCTTTTCATCTAGGACTTTTTCTTTTTTGACATCTTGGATAAGTATTTCACTTTCATCATCAATATACTTAGTCCTTGTTAGAGAATTTGAATGCACTTTAACGTAAAGCGTTTGATTTCTTTCTATTAAATCTACATCGAGTGATTCTTTCTTAGCTTTATCTGTATATCTTGATATATTGAGTTGATCACTGTTTATAGATGTTTTTTCAAATTCAGATAAAGTGATTATATGTTCTTGAGCGTAGTCAAGTGTCATCTTTTGATTGTTGAGATAGTCTTTGACAATAGCACCATTTTTAATTTCTATTATCCTATCAGAGTAAAATTTACAGAGCTTTTTTTCATGTGTTACTAAGATAACTAATCTCGTTTTTGAAATTTCTTTAATAACATTCATTATCTCAATAGTAGTTTTACCATCTAAGTTACCTGTTGGTTCATCCGCAAGAATAACTTTTGGATTATTTGCTAACGCTCTAGCAAAGGCAACCCGTTGTTGTTGGCCACCGGATAATCGCTTAACTAAGCGATCCGCATAATTAGCTAAACCGACTGCTTCTAATAGATATATAACTTGTTCTCTGATTATAGTTTCATCATGAATACCCATCATTTTAAGAACTGGTTCTATGTTTTCATATACTGAAATACCTTTAATTAAATTATAGTTTTGATACACATAACCAATGTTCGCTTTGCGAATCTTATCCCATTTTTTATGATTATATTTATCAAATATTACATCATTAAATACAATTTTCCCCTTATCTGTTTTGTCCATGCCACTAATTACATTTAGTAAGGTTGTTTTACCACTACCACTAGCGCCTAAGATACCAACTAAACCAGTATCTTCAAATTCTAGATTAATATCATCACAAACAACTATTTGATTAAGTTTTTTCTTGTTGTAATATTTTGTTAAATGTTCTAGTTTAATCATCGTTCCGCTCCTTTCAGAGCAGTAATGACACTTGCATCAAATATTTTCTTAGAGAATCTAAATACCATGAACTCAATTATTCCCACTATTAAACCAATAAGTAGTAGATAATTATGCCATTTAAAGAATCTTAGTATATCAGGTATGGCGTGTACATAACTTTCTATTACAATAATGGATACAATTATTAATATAAATGAAAGCATAGTTAAAGAAAACAATTCTAATCTAAGAATTTGTTTAATAGATTTCTTTGATGTTCCTATAGAACGTATTATTAAATAGTCTTTCAATTTACTAAAGACTATATTCTTTAGAATAAAATAACTCAAGAAGAATACAACAAATATTAGTGTAGCTACTATTAATATAACAACCATATTGTGAACAACAATACTTTCTGCAACTGAGTTGGATATTACTTGAGATGGATAGAATGCGTTGTAACCTAATTCTTCTAATTCTTCAATAACTTGATTTCCGTCGTATGCATCTTTTACTATTACTGTTATCTGATAATTTTCTTCATTGAAAAAATTATTATATGTATATTCATTCATAAACAATTTTAGAGAATTATCATATTGTGATTGTTCAAAAGACAATATAGTTATCGGTTCAAAAGTATTATTATTTTCAAATGTAGTAATAGTTCTAAATGTAAAACTGTGACTATCAACAAAATCAGTTGCATAACATAAACCAGCTTCCATATCATCCCTTACTTCAACTTTGTAATTGAAATCTCTACATATTTCAAAATACATCATATTAAAAGTTAATATCTCACCATCATCAAGGAATTCATAAAGTTCTATCCAAATTGGGTAAGAAACTTCATAAATTTTTGTGTCCGTCTCTACTGTATCATCTAATTCAGGGGTAATCCATGTATTAGATGGTGTATCGTAAGTTTTGGTACCTTCTATTTGAATAGATATTTCAGAATGTTCAATTACACTCGAAGAAGCAATGACTTCTAAACCGGAGTTAGATAGGTAGAAGTAGTGCTCGGTATCTTCGGGTTCTTCTATGATTCCAACAACTTCAAACTCAAATTGATTTGTCTCTATAGACGAGGTTTTAAATAATAGATGGTCATTGGCTACATCAATTATGTCGCCTATAGAAAAACCAGAAAGATTTCCAACTACTACCTCAGAGTTACTTAACGGTAATCTTCCGGATTCTAAATCGTATTTATCTATTGATAATATTGACAACGGTTTAAAGGAAATGAATTCACCCTCAAATGACTGCGCGTGATTTACTTTTGTTACCAAGATAGTATCAAAAACAAGGTCATTGTTAAATGTACCTTTTACTTTATCTATATTTGATATTTCTAAAAATTCGTTGTCTGTAAATTGCGTTTTATCTTCTTTCATTAAGATAATTCTACTATCATCTGCATTAGTAAAATATGGATTATTAGCGACACTAGATTTGTTTACTTCAACAATTCCTAAACTGTATACAAAAAACACCATAGCTAACATGAAAATAATTGTTAGAAGTGAAAAGAGTGTTTTTTTAGGTACAGAAAAGATATTATTTAAAGCAATTTTAAAAGACCCCATAAAACTTGTTTGGGATTCTTTTGGGAGAATTTCTTGAGAAACATCAATTGTTTTCTTTAACAACTGCGAATCCTCCATGATTTCTCCATCATATAAACGTATTTTTCGAGTCGCAAATTTCTTAAGAAGACTTATATCATGAGTTACTACTATTACAAGTTTGTCTTTACTTACTTCTTTCAATAGTTTGAATATTTCTATACTAGACTCTTCATTTAGGTTTCCTGTAGGTTCATCGCAAACAAGTATTTGATAATCTTTAGCAAGAGTACGTGCGATTACAGTACGTTGTTTTTCTCCACCACTTATCTTACTTACTTTTTGATGTGTTACATGTGTAAGACCCACTTGTTCAATAAGTTCTTCAACTCTTTTGTGAATCTGATCTTTAGAATAGTCTTGAATTGTTAACGCTAATTCTATATTTTGATATACAGTATAGCTGCTAATAATATTGTATTCTTGAAATATGTAACCTATATAGTCTTTCCTATAATGTTCAAGCTCTTCAAGTGTATAATGAGAAATATCTTCATTATTAAAATAAAGTTTCCCTTCCTCGTAGGTATCTAAACCGCTAAGTACATTTAATAATGTGCTTTTTCCGCTTCCGCTTTCTCCAGTAATGGAAACAAATTCACCGATTTTGAATTCAAGGTTTATACGTCTTAAAGCTTGGACAACATTATTTCCAGAAAAATAATATTTGCTGACACGTTCCAATTTCAGCATAGCCCTTACCTCTTTTCTGTATGTGATTTAATATATTTTAACATATATAATAAAGAAAAGAAAATTCGTCTGTAAGTTATATTTAAAGTAATGTAATTTTACATTTAGAATAACAATATAATACAGTTAGTATAAAATATAATTTTTTTCTTGCTTAAGTTAATAAACAGTGATAAAATTATACCGACCGAATAGTCGGTCGGTATAATTTTTAGGAGGAAAAAATGAAAAATCTAGCAAAATATTCGGTAGATAGAGCCATAACTATCTTTATGGCAGTACTTATTGTAATGGTGTTCGGAGTTGTTTCATACACAAACTTAACAACGGACTTATTCCCAAGTATGAACATTCCTTACAGTGTTGTAATTACTACTTATATTGGGGCGAGCCCAGAAGAAGTAGAGGATGTTGTAACTAATCCGATTGAGGATGCCTTAGCTACAACAACAAACATTAAAGAATTATCGTCTGTATCTCAAGAAAACATGTCAATGATTATTATGGAGTTTAACTCTGATACTAATATGGACAGTGCTGTTATTGAGATGCGTGAAACATTGGATATGGCCATGGCTAATATGCCTGATATGGTTGGTAATCCAATGATTATAAAATTAAACCCTGATATGATGCCTATCATGCAATTGAGCATCTCAAAAGGAGACTTAAGTCAGGAAGAACTTACAACATATGTATATGATGAAGTTATTCCTAACTTAGAAAGAGTATCTGGTGTTGCTAGTGTTTCTGTAAGTGGTGCTTATGAATCAGAAGTTCAAGTATTATTGAATGAAGTTAATTTAGCAGCTAAGAACGATGAAATAGCAGCTATAAATCTTCAATTCCAAATGATTTGGACTGCTCAAACATTAGATCCTTTGGACGCTCCACAATTACCATTATTAGATAGAGACTTAGTATCTGATATCCTAATGGCACAAAACTTTGAATTTCCATTAGGCTACGCAAATATTGTAGACCCTGACCCTGATGTAGTTGATGGAACTTATCTAGTGCGTGTTGGGGAAGAATTTGATTCAACAGAAGAAATTGAAAACTTATTAGTATTTACGTTCTCAGGTATGCCAAACACAACTTATGACCCATTGGATCCATTATCTTCATTTTGGGCAGTGAGTCCTTTAACAATAACTATGTCTGATATTTCTGATATTGACTTCATTAACGCAAATGAAAAAGAATACAGTAAAGTAAATGGGAACAATGCAATCTCAATTACAATCCAAAAAAGTTCAGAAATCGCAACTACTGATGTAACAGAAGCTATTAGTATTGTATTAGATGAAATAT
>CAYVZR010000073.1:0-6245 GCA_964456195.1 uncultured Candidatus Izemoplasmatales bacterium
TACTTATCCAGTCAACATATAGTGAAGAAAAAGAATACTTACTTATCACAATCGGGCTGCTTAGTGATGCTAGAATAATGTTTTGTGAGATAAAGAAGGAGGGGAATACATAATTTGAATGAACAAGAAAAATACATAAAAAATAGTGGTAGAAAATATACATTTCTGCCAGGTACAAGATACTTAACAAGGGGAATACGTAATAAAGTACCGTTGCAGGTACAATTTATCTTATGGGCATTACTAAATGAGTTAGTGAAATCATCAATAATCGCAGATTATTTTCAGATATTTACTTTCAAAATTGAAAATGATGAATTGATAATCACACATGAACAAGAGCAACCAGAATACAAAGTAAAATATCATGTTAAGTTGAGAGATGAATACGAAATTTTAACTTCTATAAAAATCTATATAATAGATGATGAAACCCATTCAACGATGCTATTAGCAGAAGAATATTAAGGAGAAAAGTATGCCAAAGGCGAAATATAAATCGAAAAAAAACATTAAATCTATTGACCAGAAAAGTATTGCACAAATAGTTGCAGCTAGGCTTGGAATGACATTATCATCAGTTATGGAGGTTATCGAACTTGAGCAAAAAATTACCATGCAACAAGTTAGAAATGGATTCAAGGTAGTGAAGAAGAACTACGTTACCTTTACACCAATTGAAAAACCTGCATATAAATTAAATTCTAAACTTGATGGAAAAGTATATAAAGTACCTTTAAGAACACTAGTTCGTCCAAAAATAGGTCAAGGGTTTAAAGTGTTTGTTGCAAATAATGGATCAAAGATGCCAGGAAATCTCTGCAGATTTGTTGACGAAGGTAAGAATGAATCTGTAAATCAGATAAATACTGAGTAACTTACTGCATTGAAAGAAAAAAGGCTCGCCTATGCGAACCTTATTTTTTTGCATAATCCCACAATGTTTGCAGATTATTCTTTATAGTAGCTTCTGTTAGTGATTCTAAGAAACTAAAAATTGAATAATCCAATTTCGTTAGGTTAACAAGACTATATTTATCAAAGAATCTTTTGAGGTATAGTCTTACCAAAATATTATCAGCATCAGTTTTCATGTATAGTTTGTCTTTAATAAAATCACTACGGTCAATGCAGTATTTGTAAATGAATTTATTCTCTTTAGTACTGAGCTTCGGGCCAGACTTAATTAATTTAGTAAATCTTTTAAAAGTTGTTGATATGGATTTATCTGATTTTTGTTTGCTGCGAGCAGATCGATTTACATTTAGGTCTATATAATTAAATTTATGCCTCCCTTTCATATAATGAAGCATATCTCTTATTAAGTCAACCTCGTTATCAGCAAATTGACATCCAAAATATGTAGGAATTCGAGAAAATAAGTAGTTGCGAAATTCATTCTTATTTTGAATAAATTTCATATAAAAAACTAAATCCTTTATTGTTGTTTTTTTAGAAAAACATTTATATTCTTTTCGTATATATTTAGTGATTTCATCCATATGAATTTCTATTTTTGGATATTTACAAAGCGCTTTGGTTAATGTAGTATGTTGTTTCTCTTCAAGAATATATTTTATTGTTCCATATACATATCTTTTTCTATATCCCATAGCTAATGTTAGTTCAGCATCTTTTAATGCATAAATACCTGACTTAATTAGTGTTAAAGATAAATCGTCAATGACCTTTTTGGAATAGGTTTTACTTTTCTTGATTGATAACAATGTCGTTTGTTGTTGTGCTGTTTTACCAATTTTTTCTTTCTGAGTAAGTTTGACAGTTTTTTTAGATTTTTCCATTATTTTTGTAGATCCATAAGCGCTAGAGTAATCATCTGTTTTAACAAAGTTTAATGGGTGTTTAAAATCAATTTTTTCAGCTGATTTCTTAATACGAATATCAGAAGCGTTAGATTCATCAATTGAATATCCTTTGTCTATATATAGCTGGCTAATCCTATTATAATATTCAAGCATTAGTAATTCAATACTTCTGTCGCAATATGTAAGAGCAAGAGATTTAGCTTCTTTATTAACTTTATTTTTGTCTATAGTTTCTGTTGCCATAGTTATAGTGCTGGTTTTTAATAATGGTAAAATATCGTTTTGATTGTAATCTAAAATTGCTATAGCATAGGCAGCTTTGAGGTAATCATCAATGTAAGCATTTAAAGGCGGATTTAAGTTATTGCATTTAATGAACTTGTTATAATAATCCTTTTTCAATATATATGGATTCATGATTTTTTTGTTAAATATTTGAGCATGTCCTAAATCCCAAGGTATTAGTTGTGAAACATCAGATGGAAGTTTGTTATCAAGATCAAGAAGGATATCACTTGGTTTAGGTAGGTCAAAATGATCATCAAAGAATCTCTTATTGGATTCAATTTGTGTTTCTCGAATTTCGCGAGCAAAATATTTTAAAGCCTTTATCTCAATTTCAGATAACGGCTCTTTAGTTTTGTATTTTGCTCTTCCACTTTCAAGATAGTAGTCTAATTTTTTACTCATAAGTACACTTCCTTTTCATTAAGGATAGCATAAAACTGAATATTTGTGTACAAAAACCAGACAAAAGTATAAAAAATATCTCCTATATAGTGTAGAGAGCAATCTCTAACACTAAAGAAGGGAATTTAAAAATATGTTAAAACCGAATTACGTAACAAAAAAGATGGACTATATTGACAAAAATGGAGTTATTACACTAAATGTGTGCAACCTAATTTATGTCAAATCCATCATCAAAATGATTGATTCAACTGAAGTAGAAATGCAAGTCATTTTGGAAACAGTCTCAAATGGTCAGACAATTGAGATACAAATGGAGTATTCTTCACTTATTCAAAGTCAAGAGAGTTTGCTAAAAGAACTCTCAAAGCAAGGGTACCTATTGAATTATAAATTTGCTAATCCTATGAGAGAATGGTTATATTTTTCTGCACAAAATGAACAAAACAATAACAATTACACACAATACCATTCTACATTAGGATTCTTAGATTGCAGTCCAAATCCACCTGTGTTTCTATTAGGTAACACAGTCTTTAATGGAATTAGATCAACCTACCTTGATTCGAAGATGAAATTCACAACAGGCCAACTAGTTGATTACCAAAAATTCCTAGATGATTACATACTGCCGTATGACACGATGCGGTACGCACTCATTCTAGGACTCAGTTCTGTGGCTGCTAGCTATTTAAAGGATTATGCTGCTGTTGGAACGGTGTTACTAAACCTTTCTGGTCCATCAAGTACCGGAAAAACCACCACAGCTCAATTCATTGCTTCATTGTGGGGACAGGCTCAAATAAGCAATCTCGGTCTTGTAAGGACGTTTAACGCTACTCAGAATGCATTAATTCACAGCCTGAGAGGTATATCTGGAGTTCCGGTATGCTTGGATGACGCAACTACAGGTGGGTTCAAGAATCGAACAGAGTTAATCTATTCTTTAGCTCAAAGTGAGCCAAAACTAAGACTTACTTCAAAAATACAATTCAGAGAATCTGGAAAAACTTGGTCGGGAATGATTGTAATCACCAGTGAACAGCCAATTGTGGATGATGCAGAAACAAGACTCGGTATCCTAGCAAGAGTATTGGACACTGATGGATTAGTGTTTACTCAGTCAGCTGAACACGCAGAAGCAATAACTCGATTTATATCAAGTAACTACGGCCATATTGGTAGAGAATATGTTAAAAAATTTCTAACTAAAACTGAAGATGAAATTAAATTAATGTTTGATGAGTGTAAAGTTGAGGTTTTAGAAAAACTTATCACTCGTGACGGGTTATCTTCAAGAATTGCTAATAAAATAGCTATTATTCGTATGACAGCCAAGCTTGTTAAGGAATTTTTGGGTTATTCTAGTATTGACGTAGAAGAAATTACCGAGTTCATGGTAAAAGTCGACCAAGATAACGTTGAAGAGCGTCATGTTGGCGAAAAAGCACTTGAAGCAATCAAAAATTATATCCAAACCAATCACTCACATTTTGAAAAACTTGATATAAATTTCAATCAAATGGTTCCTGCAAAAGGGGCGTTTTATGGCCATATTAGATATTTTGACGATATTGATAATCCTAAAGCAGAAATAGTAATGTCAAGCGATCTTGTAGGTCAAATTCTTAGGAAATATAGAATCTATGATAAGAAAGTTGTTCTAAAGTACTGGGGTGAAGCTGGAATAATACACCAACAATCTGGAAGAAATACAATTAAGGATTCTAAGTTTAGACTTAGAGTAGTCAAATTTAAATTTTTTAAGGATGAAGAGACTATGATTCCGTGGTATATCTCCCCAAGTACAGTACTGAATACAAATGATGAGCCAAGTTACTATCTTTCACCCGGATATGATGATTCGGACCAAGTTGAAGAAATTTTTAAGGATCTTGACTAGGATGGATATAAAAATCACACGTACCAATCTCAGAAAAAGCAAAGGTAAACTTGACTTTGTAGATCAAATTGATAGTTTACATGAATCACCTGCAGTAGCTAAGGATATGGATAACCATATTCTCGCTACATTGCAGAATCAGCAAAAAAATATAGAAAGGTTAGAAAAAAATGATAAAAAAAATACAAAATAATTCTAAAGGGGAGTCTACCTCCCTTTTTCTATTTAAAAAATTAAATTTAAAAAATAATATAAGGAGAGAAAACAATAATGCTATTTAAAGTAAGTATATATAACGTAAATTTAGAAAATAAAACAATAAATATAACGATATCTAGCGGGGGCTTTGATTCAAGGTACTCAGAGTTTTTGAGAGAAAAGAATATGGATTTATATGATTTCCAAGAATACTGGTTCAATTTTATAGATATCTCATATGGACACACGTTATCTGCTGATACCAAAGATAAAAGGAAGCTAAAAAAGTTCTTTGGATTCAATATTCTAGAGGTATTTTAGAATGAGAGAGCTTAGACAAAAAGAAGTTGAGAAATTAATCCAGATGGCTAAAAAACTTAAAGTTGATAAACTTAAAGTTGCAATCTATGCGAGGAAATCAAGGGAAGATGAATTAGGCACTTCCCTTGCCACTCAAGTGGAAGCTTGTAAAACCTTCATTGAACGCTATAATTTTCTGTTCGAAACAGATGAAAACTTTATATTCCAAGAAGATAATGTGAGTGGATTCTTCATTGAACACCGAGAACAGTATTCCAAATTAATGGAATCAGTCGGAAAAGGAGAAGTTCAAGTCGTATTAACTATGAAAATAGATAGATTTTCTAGAGATTCAGTTAATATTGCCAAATATATCGAAGAAATTCAGTCGAAAGGGGCATATTTTATCGCCGGAGATGACTTAGGCGATGATACAGCTGCTGGAGTACTAATTAAGCAGATTATGTGGGCAACAAATGAGTTCGTTGGCAGAAGAAGCGTTGAGGATTCAATGAAAGTTAGACTTAAACTAATCAGAGATGGCTACACCGTTGGTGGAGTAGGTAACTATGGATACAATATCAAAGGTAGGAAGTACGTTATTAACCCAGAAGAAGGAATAGTTGTAAATTTAGTCTATGATAGAATCATTCAAGGTTCATCTTATCAAGATATCATTGATGAACTCGACATCAAAGGCTATAAATCTAGGTCTGGTAAGAAGTTTTCCTTATCAACCATTAATTCGATACTTACTAACGAACGTAATTATGGATTAAATATATGGAATAGTGAGAAGAAGCGTAAAGATAGGAAGAGAGTTTTAAAAGAGGTTTTTGACGAAGTTTCATCATTAGAAGCTGTTCCAGAACCAATTATTAATAAAGAGAAGTTTGATAAAGTCCAATCAATTATTCAGACAAGAATAGTTCCAAGAACAGGAAAAAAACATGAACCATATTTATTTACTGGGTTAATACGCTGCTCTAAATGTGGCGGATTGATGACAGGATTTTCTCAGAAGGCTGGGCCTTCTGGAACTAGAATGCGTTATTATATCTGTCCAAGACATACTGATAAACGAGGTAGCAAGTGTGAAACAAAAGCAATTAATGCTACACATTTAGAGAATGCAGTAAAAGTTATGTTAAAGAATATGCTTGATAAGCATATCTTAAAAGAAGGCATATCACAAGATGTTATAAAACAGTTTTTGAAGGAAGATACTAGAATTCTTAAAAGGTTAGCTAGAGACCAATCAAAGTATGAAGAAAAGATTGAAAACTTAACTATTGGTCTTAGTAGTATTAGTAGTGATACGGTAAAAA
>CAYVZR010000074.1:0-6111 GCA_964456195.1 uncultured Candidatus Izemoplasmatales bacterium
ATAACTATGAAAAAGATATTTATTTTACTAATTACTATATCTTCATTTTTTGGATTATTCTTCAATATATTTCAACAATCAATTGACGAGTCTAGCCTGTTAATCGGTCTAAAAATGTTCAGGTATTTTACTATTCAAAGTAATTTCATTGTTTTTGGGTACTTCCTATTAATCTTGTTATATCCAAAGGTAGATCAAGATGGTTATCATGATTTCTTTGGAGGAGTATTAATATATATCTTTATCACTATGAGTGTATTTTTGATATTTCTAGAAAGAGTCCATAATCCAACAGGGTTAAACTTGGTAGGAAGTGTTTTAGCTCATTATATTACACCTTTAATAGTAATATCGTTTTTTATTGTATATAAGAACGACTATTTGCTTAAACTAACTCAAATATTTATGTGGATTACTTATCCATTAATATATATTGTTTTCGTAGTTATCTATGGATTTATAACAGATGATTTTTTATATCCATTTTTTCAAGTTAGTGAGATAGGTATACTAGGACTTGCAATCTCAATACTATTATTGATTGGACTATTTAACGGGTTGTGTTTTTTACTTGTGAAAATAGTTTCAAAAGAGTAAAGTGCAAATTTTGCTCTTAGCTGTTATATCCCTTTAATAGGTCTTTTAGTTATAATTGGCACAGTTATTATGTTTAAGAAACATTTTAAGAAACTTTGTTAAAAAGTTGAAAATACCTTGCGGAAATGTTATAATATTTTTGTGTAAAAGCGCTTTCATATAGAGCGTATTAATTTTACAATAAAGGAGGGAGGAAATTCCGATTTTTTTGGTGAATTTCCAACTGATAATATGAAAAGAATAACTATTATTTCAGGACATTATGGAAGTGGAAAAAGTGAAATAAGTGTTAATCTAGCAATTCAAAAGAAAATTGATTATCTAGTAGACTTGGATATAGTAAATCCATACTTCAGATCAAGAAGCTTGGGTACGTTGCTTGAAGCGCATAATATTCATTTAGTTGAATCAACAGTTAAAGGAATGCTTGGTAGTGATTTGCCATATGTTTCTGGAGAAGGTGCGGTACCTTTTGTAAACCCTAACATAACTGCAATTTATGATTTAGGGGGAACTGAGAATGGTGCTAGAGTATTAATCCAATTTCTTGATAGAGTTAAGGATGTAAATGAGATTGATTTTTTATGTACAGTTAACATCTTTAGACCTGAAACTAACGATGTAGACAAGATTTTACAAACTATATCAATGTATGAAGCAGAAACTCAACTTAAGATCACAGGGTTAATAAATAATGCAAACCTGATGAATGAGACATTAGAAGAACACGTAATTAAAGGTGAGAAAATCTTAGTTGAAGTTGGTAAAAGATTAAACATACCAATTTTATACACAGTTATTGAAGGAAACAATGATACAAATTACAAATACGATTTTTTAGGCGAAAGACTTGTTCTAACAAGACACATTGCTAAAAGATGGCTATAGGAGGAAAAAATGGCTAAAGGAAGAATAATTATTGATACAGAGAGATGTAAAGGTTGTGGATTATGTACCACGTATTGCCCTGTTAACATTCTTGCGTTAGATGAAACAGCTACTAACAGCAAAGGGTATACGCCCTTAATTACGACTGATCCTGACAAATGTATTGCATGTGGATTTTGTGCAATAATGTGCCCGGATTCAGTAATAACAGTTGAACGTTTTATTAAGGAGGCAAAACAATGAGTAAAGTATTAATGAAAGGTAATGAAGCAATGGCACTAGCTGCAATTAAAGCTGGATGTGATGCTTTTTATGGTTACCCTATCACACCACAAAATGAGCTTCCTGAGTACTTATCAAAATATATGGCTTTGAATGGGAAAGTATTTGTTCAAGCTGAAAGTGAAGTTGCTGCAATAAATATGGTTTATGGAGCAGCTGGAGCTGGAGCTAGAGCAATGACATCTTCATCTAGTCCTGGTATAGCACTTAAACAAGAAGGTATAAGTTATATGGCGGGAGCAGAACTTCCAGCTGTAATAATTAATGTAATGAGAGGTGGACCTGGGCTTGGAGGAATTCAGCCAAGTCAATCAGACTATAAACAAATTACTAGAGGTGGAGGTAACGGGGACTACTATTTATATAGCCTAGCACCTGAAACTCTTCAAGAGGCAGTTGATCTTATTAAAGAGTCATTTGATATAGCAGATTACTTTAGAAATCCAGTAATGATTGCTGTTGATGGACTTATTGGACAAATGATGGAACCTGTCGATTTAGACAAAGAAGTTCAAAAATGGGATTTAAAACCAAAAACTTGGGCAGCTAATGGAGATAGATCAAATAGAGGAAAAAATATAATAAATAGTTTATATCTTGATCCTTATGATTTAGAAAAACATAATTTGAAGTTAAAAGCAAAATTTGATGAAATGAGAAATAATCATCAAAGATATGAGCTTGTAAATATGGAAGATGCAGAAATAGCAATAGTAGCATATGGAAGTGTTTCAAGAATTGCTAGAACTGCACTTGAAATTTTAAGTGAAAAAGGAATTAAATGTGGAATCATAAGACCAATCACAATTTTCCCTTATCCAAAACTTGCATTTAAGAATTTACCAGCATCAGTTAAAAACTTATTAGTAGTTGAAATGAGTACTGGTCAAATGTTAGACGATGTAATTATAGCAAATGAATGTAGACTTCCAATTAGTTTCTTTGGTAGAGTCGGTGGAGTTGTTCCTGAGGCTGAAGAAATTGCAAATAAAGTCTTAGAAATAATAGGCGGTGAAAATCATGAATAACGTAAAAACTGTTTATAAGAAGTCTGCTGGTTTAACAGATTTACCACTAAGTTATTGTCCAGGGTGTACTCATGGAATAATACATAAATTAGTTGCTGAAGTTTTAGTAGAGCTTGATGTTCTAGATAGAACTATTGGAGTTGCTAGTGTTGGATGTAGTGTACTTAACTACAAATTCTTTGCATGTGATATGCAACAAGCTGCGCATGGACGTGCTCCAGCCGTTGCAACAGGTATAAAAAGAGTTAGACCAAATAATATTGTTTTCACATATCAAGGTGATGGAGATTTAGCATCTATAGGTATTGCAGAAGCAATACATGCAGCACACCGTGGTGAAAATATTACAATAGTATTTGTAAATAATGCAATATATGGAATGACTGGTGGGCAAATGGCCCCTACAACGTTAATTGGACAAAAAACAACTACATCTCCAAACGGTAGAGATGAAAAGACTCAAGGACTTCCTTTAAAAATAGCAGAATTGATGGCTACAATACCGGGAGCTACTTATATTGAGAGAGTTAGTGTTCATAATCCACAACACGTTAACAAAGCAAAAAGAGCACTTAAAAAAGCATTTACAATCCAAAAAGAAAATAAAGGATTCACATTAATAGAATTTATTTCAACTTGCCCTGTAAATTGGGGAATGACTCCAAAAGATGCAGTAGATTGGGCAGTAGATAATATGATTCCTTATTATCCTCTTGGTGTTTACAAAGATAAGACAGCGGGTGAAGAAAAATGATCGGTGAAAAAGTAATTATTGCTGGTTTTGGTGGACAAGGCGTTATGTTAATGGGGCAGTTATTAAGTTATACTGCAACAGCAAATGAATTAAATACATTATGGTTCCCATCATATGGTCCAGAAACTAGAGGGGGGACTGCAAATTGTAGTATCACCATAAGTGAAACTAGTGTTAACAGTCCAGTTATTTCTACCCCAGATTCAATCATTATTATGAATTTACCATCACTTGATAAATTCCAACCAAAATTAAAAAAAGGCGGACATTTATTCTTAAATACAAGTCTTGTTAAAGATGTAGTATTAAGAAAAGATGTAAACGTACATGAAGTAGCTGCAAATGATATAGCATTCAAATTAGGAAATTCAAGAGTTGCAAATATGGTTATGCTTGGAGCATATCTAGAAGTAACTAAATTATTTGGAACAGAAGAAGTATTAAATGTACTTAAAAAGAAATTTACAGGCTCTAAAGCAGGTCTTATTGAAATTAATAGATTAGCTTTAGAAGAAGGAAGAAAAGCCGTAATATAAGGGGTTGAATCTATGTTCCTTAACTTCAGTCAAGTAATTGACTATGCTAGGAAATTAGAGACTAAAGATTTAATAGTTGTTTGTCCAGAAGACAAAGCTATTTTAATTGCTACCAATGATGCTTTCCACATGGGTCTTATTAGACCTGTTTTGGTAGGGAATAAGAAGAAAATACTTGATTTACTTATGGAACTTGGAATAAGAAAAGATGGTTTTGAGATCTATAACGCTGAAGATAAAAAAGATGCTGCATTACTGGGTGTTAAGTTAGTATCTGCACACGAGGATGCAATCTTATTAAAAGGGATGCTTCAATCAAAAATTTTACTTAATGAAGTATCAAATAAAGAACATGGGTTAACAACAAATAATTTACTATCTCATATTGTTGTATTAGATATTCCAACCTATCATAAACTTCTTTTCATTACTGGTGCAGCAATAAATGTATTGCCAACAGAAGAAGAAAAAATTGAAATTATTAGTAATACTTTCAACTTTGTAAAAAGTTTAGGAAACTATAAACCTAAATTTGCATTAATCTCGTCTCTTGAAGTTGTTGATGACAACATTCCGTCATCAGTAGAGGCGGCAAGCATTGTTAAAAAGTTAAATGGGAATGATGATTATTATATTGGTGGACCTTTCTCAATAGATGTAGCTATCGATCATGAATCTGCTAAAACTAAGGGAGTAAATCATGTTGTAGCAGGAGATGCTGATGTTCTGATATTTCCAAATATTGAATCAGGAAATACATTTTATAAATCGACCACATTCTTAGCCAACTCAGTTCCAGCTGGACTTGTACTTGGAGCATCTAACCCAATTGTTTTAACTAGTAGATCTGACTCAAATAAATCAAAACTATATTCAATAGCTTTAGCTGTAGTAAGTACTGATTTATTATGAAAATACTAGTTGTTAATCCTGGATCTACATCTACAAAAGTTGGAATATTTGAAGATTTAGAGTTGTTAAAAGAAACAACTGTTAGACATACTTCAAAAGTGCTAAGCAGATATGATGATTTAGTTGATCAAATTGGAATGAGAAAAAAAGTAGTTAAAGATTTTCTTAAAAAAAATAATATTAATTTAGAAGATATAGATGGATTCATTGGTCGAGGCGGGTTGATGAAACCAGTAAAAAGTGGAATATATAAAGTTAATAAGAAAATGAAAACAGATTTAAGTACAAATAAATATGGAGAACACGCAAGTAATCTTGGTGCACTTATTGTTTCGGAACTTGCAGAGAGTGTTAACAAAAGTGGTTATATTGCTGATCCTGTTGTAGTTGACGAGATGAGTAGTGTAGCAAAAATTTCTGGACTTAACGGTATTAGTAGAAGACCTTTATGGCATGCTTTAAACCAAAAGGCTGTAGCTAAAAAATATGCTGCAAAAACTGGAAATAATTATGAGGATTTAAACCTTATTGTTGCACATCTAGGTGGTGGAATAAGTGTTGGACTTCATAAACTTGGAAGAGTAACTGATGTTAACAATGCACTTGATGGTGATGGACCATTTAGTCCTGAAAGGACTGGTGGACTTCCAGTAGCATCTGTTTATGACCTTGCATTTTCAGGGCAATATACAGAAACACAATTGAAAAAACTTAATCATGGTTTTGGAGGACTTGTCTCATACTTGAATACAAACGATGCTGAAAAAGTATCCGAAATGATAAGTGAAGGACATGTATTTGCAAAACGTATTATGAAAGCCATGGTTTATCAAATAGCTAAAGAAATAGGAGCATTGTATGCAGTAACTAGAAACAACTTAGATGCGATAATAATTACAGGTGGGCTTGCTTATAATCAGGCAGTTTTACAACCGTTACTAGAGTATATTGATCACATTGGTGAAGTAGTTGTGTATCCTGGTGAAGATGAATTAGAAGCTTTAGCCTTTAACATGTTCCAATTATTAACTAAACAAATACAATTAAAAAAATATACTTAAACAAAAAAAGGATGTCTTTTTTGGAAGGCACTGAAAAAGCCTATGATTTCTCA
>CAYVZR010000075.1:0-5929 GCA_964456195.1 uncultured Candidatus Izemoplasmatales bacterium
TTAGCTCATGAACTATTGCATACAACTTACAAAGCTAGAACATTCTATAAATAATAAAAAAAACCCAAATAAAATTTTGGGTTTTTTAATGCAAAATAAAAAGCCACCTAAGTGGCTATTTTTATTATTTTTTTTCTACTTTATAACGTCTGTTAAATCTTTCAACACGACCAGTTGCAGCAGCAAATTTTTGTTCACCTGTATAGAATGGGTGACAATTTGAACATGTATCAACACGTAATTCTTTTAATGTGCTTCCACCTTCAAATACGTTCCCGCAAGTTGTGCAAGTTATTGATACCTTTTTAAATTCTGGATGTATTCCTTTTTTCATCGTTATTACTCCTTCCGCCATGGTTCCCCATAGTAAGTTTTATGCGCTATCAAATTATATCAAACTCCATTTAGATAATCAAGTAAAATATTTCTTTTTTTAATTAATATTTTTAATTAGTTATATTATAACATAAACCAACAATTATGTTATAATTAACTTGAGAAAAAGAAGGTGAAAACAATGCGTTTAATCAATTTACTAGAAATAACAAATCTTATTAAAGACTCTGTTATACAAATTAACTACAAATTAGATAAATCACTTGTTTCTTTAATAAGAAGAGCTAAAGAAAAAGAAACAAAAGATTTATCAAAGTCTATTTTGTCTGATATTCTAGAAAATCAAGAAATTGCTAGAGAAGGTAACATTCCTCTTTGTCAGGATACTGGAGTAGTTGTTGTTTTCTTAGAAGTAGGAAATGAAGTACAAATTAATGGAGATATCTACGAAGCTATAAACGAAGGCGTTAGACAAGGCTATCAAGAAGGATACTTACGCAAATCAATGGTTACTCATCCTTTTAATAGAGTAAACACCCAAGATAATACTCCAGCAATTATTCATACTAAGATAATCTCCGGAGATAAAATTAAATTAAAAATCGCTGCAAAAGGTGGCGGTAGTGAGAATATGAGTAAAGTAACAATGCTAACTCCAACAGAAGGAATAGAAGGAGTTAAAAAGTTAGTTTTAGATACTATATTTAATGCTGGTGGAAAACCCTGCCCTCCTTTAATTGTAGGAATTGGAATAGGTGGAAATTTTGAAAAAAGTGCCCTTCTTGCAAAAGAAGCATTATTTAGAGACTTAGATGATTCTAATCATGATAACACAATAAAAAAATTAGAAGATGAATTGTATAAAGAAATAAATGACCTTGGAGTAGGACCTATGGGTGTTGGTGGAGATACTACTTGTTTAGCTGTTAAAATAAATTACTTCCCAATGCATATCGCAAGTCTTCCTGTTGCGATTAATATCCAATGTCACTCTGCAAGACATATCGAGGTGGAGTTATGATAAAACTACAAACACCAATTACTAATGAAGATATTAAAAAATTGAAAGTTGGAGAAAAAGTACTAATTTCAGGAACTATTTTTACTGCAAGAGATCAAGCTCATTCTCGCCTAGTAAATGAAAATAAACCATTGTTTGATATTGATGGTGCAGTAATTTACTATGTTGGTCCAACTCCAAAAAGAGAAGGTTTTTCTATTGGTGCAAGTGGACCAACATCAAGTTACCGAATGGATAAGCTAGCAGTACCTCTTATGGAAAAAGGCCTAAAGATAATGATTGGAAAAGGCGATAGAAGTGAAGAATTTAGACAAGAGATGATTAAAAATAATGCTGTCTATTTAATCTCTACTGGTGGTGCAGGAGCACTATTAAGTAGTAAAATAATAAAAAGTGAAGTAATTATGTATGAGGACCTAGGAGCTGAGGCCATTCATAAATTACAAGTCCAAGATTTCCCATGCTTTGTAGCATATGATATCTATGGGAACGACATATTTAAGGATAGAAACTAATGGATGATGATATTAAGAAAAGAAGTTTGCTACTTCATGAATCGCATTGTGGAAAAATCGCTATAAACTCAAAAGTTAATGTTAAGAATAATGATGATTTATCTTTAGCATATACCCCCGGAGTAGCTGAACCATGTTTAAAAATAAAAGAAAATCAAAACGATATATATAAATACACTTCAAAAGGAAATTTAGTTGCAATAGTTACTGATGGAAGTGCAGTACTCGGTCTTGGTAATATTGGGCCATACGCAAGCATGCCTGTTATGGAAGGGAAAGCTATTTTATTTAAAGAGTTTGCTGATGTAGACGCCTTTCCTATTTGTTTAGATACTCAAGACCCAGAAGAAATAATTAATATTGTTAAAATGATATCTCCAACATTTGGAGGTATAAACTTAGAAGACATAAGTGCTCCAAACTGCGTCTTTATTGAAAGAAGACTAAAAGAAGAACTAGATATCCCTGTTTTTCATGATGATCAACATGGTACAGCAATAGTAACTTCTGCTGCATTAATAAATTCTTGCAGATTATCTGGAAGAAAACTTGAAGACTTAGAGGTTGTCTTAAGTGGAACTGGAGCAGCAGGAAGTTCTATAGCGAGACTACTTAAAGATATCGGAGTTAAAAAAGTATATGGATATAACATAGATGGTGTAATCATAAAAAGCAAATATGAATCATATTCGTTCTTGTTAAAAGAATTAATTGATCAATCTATTCTAGATTACCCAGAAAACCTCGATAATGATAGCTTAAAAGCATTAATAAAAAATAGAGACGTCTTTATTGGAGTATCTGCTAAAGGGCTTCTAACAAAAGATATGATCGCGTCTATGAACAAGGATCCATTTGTCTTCGCTATGGCAAATCCCGATCCAGAAATACTGCCTGATGTTGCTTTAGATTCAAATGCTTACATTGTAGGTACAGGAAGATCTGATTTCCCAAATCAAATAAATAATATATTGGCATTCCCAGGGCTCTTTAGAGGAGTACTAAATGCTAAATCAAAGAAGATTACAGAGAGTATGAAAATTAAAGCAGCAGAAGCTATTGCTTATATCATAAAAGATGATGAATTAAGAAGAGATTATATTATTCCTTCACCTTTTGATAAAAGAGTTGTAGAAGCTGTAAGTAAGGCTGTAGAAAAAGAAGTATATCGATTAAAATTATATCGTACATAAAAAAATAACCGCCATTGACGGTTATTTTTATTATCTAATTCAAATCTGTTGAATGTAAAATTGTTTCAGGATCTAAAATTGTTGATACTTTAATATATTGATCTGAAACTGTATAGAAGTAATCACTAATGAATTTACTCTTATACACATATACGTTTTCCTCTGAATCTGTTGCGTGAGTAACATATGCTGGATGATTATTGAAGCCTGTTTCTAAATCAATATCAAATACTAGTATTCCACTATTCCAACTATATTCATATCCGTTATCTACTGTTTTGGTAGTACTGTATGTATTGAAAGGAAGAGCGATAATTCCTTTTTCTAAGCTTACAAGTAAATCTTTATGATTATATGTTGCAGAACTGTTTCCCCAACCAAATTCAGTATAATCAAATATTACATTATCTAATTCAACTGGTGCTGTTTTATCTGTAACATCATAAATTGCTAATTTAAGGCCTTGTGTTCCGCCATCGTTATCACCAAATCCAATTCCAAGAACATAGTTAGCACCAAGTGGTTGCATATATGAACTAAATCCAGGCATTGATAATTCACCTTCGATAAATGGATTTTTTGGATCTGATAAATTAATAATATAGAATGGATCTTGTTGTAAGAAAGTAACTACATATCCATAATCTCCAACAAATCTTGTAGATTGAATTCTTTCTCCAGGTTTTCCAAGTCCTTCTAACATTGATACTTCTTTAAGATTTTCGTCTAAAACAAATAGTCTATTACTTGTTTCTTCACCCCAACCTTCAGTTGTTGTGACTCTTAAATATCCATTGTATTCGTCCATAGAGAATTGATTTAATACATTTCCTTCAACATGTCCATTTCCTAAGAATTCAACTTCACCTTCGCCAATTTCCACTTTTATGATTGCTGTTTTATTTTCATAAGTAGGTTCTTCTACTTCTATAAAGTCTAAAACTGGTAAAAAGTAATATGCAGCTCCAACTAAATACATGTTTTCATTTGATACATATAAATTATATCCACTATCTCCGAGTACAGTTTCCATATCTACTTCAGTTGTATCTAAATCAATACCATAAAAAGTAGTAAAAGAATTTGGGTTTGTACCTTCAATATAAACTATGTCTTCATATTTAGCTTTTGTTACTTCTCCATTAACTTCATATTCTGATAAATAATCATCAATTACTATATCATCTTGATAAAAAGGTATATAGTTATTTGTTACTATGTATAAACTATTTCCATTTACTGTTTCGATTTTTCTTGTTCCTGTGAAATATCCATTCATTGAATATTCATCTTTAAGTTCAAAATCATTATCTTTATCATATACTAATACTTTTATACTACTACTTGATTGATGCCAATATGTATAGTAGACCTCATCATTAGGGACAATACCGCCATCACCATCAACATCAGTTTCATATTTTACTTCCTCACAATTATATGAATATTGATTTCCAATTACTACTAAGTAATCTCCATCTACAAACATACCTTGAGGATAAAATTGATCTTCAGAGCAATAATCTGCACTATATTCAAATGTTTTATAAAGATTTAGTACACTTGGACCAACTTCTTCTATGTATGCCAGTGTAATTTGAACTTTGTTATCATACATTGTATAAATAAATTTACCATCAGTAAGAACATTATCCATTTCATCTACACCAATAACTTGGTTATTTGTTTCTGAATAATCATCGCTTCCTGAGCTCGTTAAATAATCTAAACCAGTGCTTGTTGTTGCTGTTACTGTTGTTTTATAAGTTCCATCAAATATTATTGAATCGCTTTCAGGAGTTAAAGCACTGTCTACAGTGTCAAACACACCATCTCTTTGCCAACCTGCATAATTAGTTTCTATTCTCTCATTAAAAACTGAGTAAATATCTAAAATATCCTGTGCTGAACTAACACTTAATCGGTCTCCTGTTGGTATAGCTGCAGGGTTTAATGCAACACTTACCATTATTACAACAGCTGCAACAGGTGCTAAAGCTGCACTAGATAAAAATGCAATTCTAGCTTTAAAACTCTTAGCTGGGTTGCTTATTCTCATCTGTGTTTGTTTTCTTGATAATAGGTTATTTATTTTTACTTCTTCGATAATCTTTGTAACCATTACTACTACAAATCCTACAATTACGAGTAATGCAAATGCAATTACTGGATTGTTAATCAAAAAATTCATTATGATACCTCCTTAAATTTCTAAAGCTTTTTTAAAATCCTTATAATATCCTCGATTTACTTCGAGATGTTCTTTGTTTTTAAGTAACAAATCGAGTTTAGAGTTAAGAGCCGGCTTGATGTAATCAATTTTGCCAATGTTTACCAAGCAGTACTTGCTTATTCTGATGAAGTTCTTGTTTTCAAGTAGTGTTTCTATTTCATACAATTTTGATTTAATTAACATCCTTGTATTACTTAGAACACCATATACATCATCTTCTTCAACAATGAAATAGTAGAAATTACGTGATTCTACACTCTTTTGTCCAAATTCATTGCTTCCAACGATGTATAATTCTTCACCTTTTACAATCAAGTCAAGTAGATTAGAAACTTTGACAATGTCTGCAAGACCAAATACGATATTTATCTTATCGTCTTCAGTCAATTCCTTGTCATCAGTTAATACGTAATCGTAATCAACTGTCTCAACAAGATTAAGCCTCTCTTTTATTATTTTATGTTCACTTTTTGATACTTTTAAATTAAACATAAAACTGCCTCCCTCTGAAGTCACACATAGAATATCACTTCTTATAAATTTTTTAAATGGTATTACGGTATCATACATTTATTTTACACTAAACTACACAAAAAGAATAGATTAGTAGTTAAAAAGAGACCCAAAAAGG
>CAYVZR010000076.1:0-5891 GCA_964456195.1 uncultured Candidatus Izemoplasmatales bacterium
CAAGATCCACAACCTTCTATTTGTTCTACACCTTCTGGCGCTGGGGTCTTGCTATTAAGAAGATAACTTCCTACATATATGCCAATAATGGCTGTAAACATTAAAATAATAATTAGAAATCCTGACATTGTCCTCACCTCTTGACTTAATTATACTACCTATAAGTTTTCTTATAGAACTATTTGCTTTGGATTATAATTAAGGAAATATTATTTAATATTTTTTTTTTCATAATAATAAGTTATAATAACAAAGAGAGGTGAGTCTATGAAACCAGGAAGAATTTCAGAAAAAAGAAGTTACTTATTTTTGTTTGTTACTTTTATATTCATAATATTAGGGGCACTACTTATATATGTAATACCTAAAGCTATATACTCTGAAAATATAAATAATATCGAGGATAATCTTAAAGAGTACGCTGATGCCTATGAGACTACTACCTCAGTTGATGAAAACTATAATCTTTATGTTACTGAAGACAGTGTTAGTACACTATTGACAGAATCAGGTTATATCGTTTATATGAACCAAGATCTTGATAGACAATTGATATTATGGGGATATATGCAAAGCACATCTACTGCATATTATAATAATGATTTTGAAGATGCTAACTATGTTTTCTATATAAAAGTTCTTGGAGATGATAATTACGTCGTAACTTTCGCAGGAACTGCTGAAGTTACAAGCTTTATTAATCTATTTAGAATCTATTCAATAGGCTTGATATTAGCTTTATACATATTATCAATTATTTTAGGAAGCATTTCTGTAAGCAAAAAACAAATTAAGAGGATTTCATTTATAAATCCTAAAACTAATTTTCATAATAAGGTAGCTTTAGTTTCTCATTTTAAGAGAAAGTCATTAGCTAATTATACTTTTGCATATATAAATATACAAAATTATGAGGATATTATTGATTCTTGTGGAGTAAGTTTTACTGACATTATTGTCGGAATTATTGGTGATAAATTAAGAACTTATTTTAGAAACGAAGAAATATTTGAAATTAGAAACAACGAATATATCATAGCTTATAAAGAAGAGTTTATTATTGAAGAAGTATTGAATGTTTTTAAAAAAGAAATGAAAGGACATTCAAATATTTCAACCTATCAACTAAAAGTAAAAATAGTGACTTTAGAGACTGAGATTATGCCTGCTGAAAAGATTAACTCAATAATTAAAAGATTAGAATATGGTTATTCATTAATCAAAAATACAAAAGAAAATTCTATGATTATTGATTTGGGCATTATAAAAACGATGAATAAACAAGCATATTACCAAGGTAATCTTGAAAAAGCACTTAAAAATGAAAAAATGATAAACTATTATCAACCTAAAGTGAATCCTCATACTAATAAAGTAGTTGGATGTGAAGCATTGTCAAGATGGGTCGAGAATGGTGAAATTATCTCACCATCAAAATATATCCAAGTTGCTAAGGCAAAGGGGTTAATATATACTATTGATATTTTGTCTTTTAAAAATGCCTGCAAAATGGTTAAAAGACTAAGTGATGAAAACATATTAGATGAAGGATTTGAAATATCAATAAATCTATCTCCTATTACACTGATAAATCTCGATTTTAAAGTGTTAAAAGAGATTATGGATGATTACGAGGTAAACGCAAAAAATCTCAGTGTAGAGATATCTGAGAGTGTTGTAATTGATTTTAATAAAGTAAGTGGAATACTTAGTGATATATCTAGAAGCAATATAACAATAGAAATAGATAATTTTAGCGCAGAAAATTCAAGTTTTTCTGTATTGCCAATGTTGAATGCAAACTATTTAAAACTTGGTAGAGGAATCTTACCTATTGATATTGGGGAATATAATAAAACAATGATTTATGAAGGACTTGTAGATATATCTAAGAAACTTGGATTTAAAGTAATCGCAGAAGGTGTAGAAACTAGTATTCAAGTAAAATATGTTACTAAAACTGGAGTCGACCTTATTCAAGGGAATTATTATTCAAAACCTCTTAGTGATGATGACTTAATTGAATTTATAAAAAATTTCAACTAAAAACCCTAATTTAATTAGGGTTTTTTTTAGTACATAAGTAATTTAATCATCTCATCAGGATTAATTTCCTTGAACTCGTTTAATACAGATTTAAGCGCCAATTCATTAAATCTTATATTGATTAGAGCTTTTTCGAGTTTTATAGTATTCCCAAATGAATCTATGGATAGGTCTTTAATAATCCCTTTTTTAATAATCAAGGTTATTAACATTCTATTTTCATATTCCTTTTTGACTAAGAATTCAGCACTTTCTCCATAATTCCATTCCCAGTTACCATATTTAGTTTTAACTAGTTCGTTGATTTTTTCTAAATCAAATTCATCTAGTTTATATATTTTACTTGTTACTTCTCCACCAAGTAATTCATTTAACAGTGTTAGTCTAAACATTGATACTGTCATAAGCTGTTTAAAATGCTTTTTGATATTAACGAGATCAGTAATAGACTTTTTATGGACTTTGTTCATAGTTGTAAAGTTTGTATCTATAAAGAGAATCCCATGATGAATTGTTTTATTTTTATATTTACTTTGAGAGTTAAGTGTAACTTTATCTTTCCCAATATAGATATTTGATTTTTTTATATTAACATTGATTCCAAGAGACCTTAATACTGAAACGACAGGATCTAAAAGAGTATTATTCCTATTAGTGTTCTTAACTTCCCTTTTTGTTACAAAAGCATAGTTAACACAACCAAGGTCATGGAAGATTGCTTCTCCATCTGTGTCTTTTCTAATCACAGGGATATTGTTGTTATATATGAATTCTCCGTTTAACTCTAGAAAAGGGTTCTGATAACGGCTTATAATCACACTTTTACTGTTTTGCCAAACAAGTAAAATGTCTTCATCTAGATTTAAATGTTTCAGCACATATTCTTCTACTGCTAAGTTAAATCTAGGATCAGTATTATTATTAATTATCGTAAGCATAATACCATCCCTCTCTATAGATTAAAGTCTAATACATACTATCATAAATTGCAAAATAAAGATTTAAAATATTATATTGCGAATCATTAGCACTCAGTACTTGACAGTGCTAAAATATAGATGTATAATAATCTACGGACATAAAGAAATGATAATTTAGGAGGAAACAATAATGGCTAAAACAAAACAATTTAAAACCGAATCTCAGAAGTTGCTAGACTTAATGATTAACTCAATATATACACACAAAGAAATCTTTTTAAGAGAGTTAATAAGTAACGCAAGTGACGCTCTTGATAAGCGTCATTATCTTGCCTTAACAAACACAGATTTTATGACTGATTATGAGATTTCAATTGACTTAGATGAAGAAAAAAGAGTTATCACTATTAAAGATAATGGTGTAGGACTTACAGAAGAAGAACTTGTAAATAATTTAGGTACAATCGCAAGAAGTGGATCTAAAGAATTTAAAGAAGGAATTGACAATTCAGATATTGAAATAATAGGACAATTTGGTGTTGGATTTTATAGTGCCTTCATGGTTTCAAAAAAAGTATCTGTTATTACTAAATCAGTTAATAGTGACAAAGCATTTAAGTGGGTAAGTAAAGGTTCAGCAACTTACACAATAAGTGACGCTGTAAGAGAAAACGCTGGAACAACAATTATTTTAGAACTAAGAGACAATAACGAAGAAAACGAAGAAAACTATGATGATTACTTAACTGAACATAAGATAAAAGATTTAGTTAAAAAATATAGTGATTATGTTAGATATCCTATTAAAATGGATGTTACTAAATATGATTACCCAGAAGATAAGAAAAAAGATCCAGTTGTCTATAAAGAATTAGAAACATTGAATTCAATGATTCCTTTATGGAAAAAGAATAAATCAGAAATTACTGATGATGAGTTTAATGACTTTTATAAACATCAGTTCAATGATTATACAGAACCATTAAAAGTTATTCATACAAAAGTAGAAGGAGCAACAACTTTTACAAGTTTACTCTTTATACCTAAAAAAGCACCATTTGATCTTTATTCAGAGAAATATGAAAAAGGTCTTCAACTATACAGCAAAGGTGTCTTTATTATGGATAAGAATAAAGACCTAATTCCTGATTACTTTAGATTTGTTAAAGGACTTGTTGATTCATCAGATTTATCACTTAACTTATCTAGAGAAATGCTTCAACAAGATATTCAACTAAAGAAGATTTCACAAACTATTGAAAAGAAAATCAAATCTGAACTTGAAAAAATGCAAAAGAATGAAAGAGAAGTATATAATGAATTTTATGGAATTTATGGAATTAATCTTAAATATGGAATCTACGAAGGATTCGGTATAAATAAAGAATTACTTCAAGATCTAATAATGTTTAAGACAACAAAATCAGATGATTATGTAACTCTTAAAGAATATATTGAAAAAATACAAAAAGATCAAAAACATATTTATTATGCATCGGGTAAAACAAAAGAATCTATTTTGGCATTACCTCAAATGGATTTACTAAAAGAAAAAGACTACGAAGTTCTATTATTCACAGATGACATTGATGAGTTTATGATAAACATCTTAATGAAATATGAAAAACTAGATTTCAAATCTGTTGCTCAAGGTGATCTTGATTTAATAGATAAGAAAGAAGATAAGAAATTAGACAAACTAAATGAAGAGAAAAAATCTTTACTTGATGCACTAAAAGAAGGACTTGATGATAAAGTAACAGAAGTTAAATTATCAAAAAGATTAAAAGAGAGTCCAGTCTGTTTAGTTAGTGGAGAAGGGCTATCCATGGAAATGGAAAAAGTACTTCAAAACTTACCTACAGGAAAAGACGCAAAGGCTACTAAGATACTTGAAATTAATCCGAATCATGATTTATTTAAAACACTTGAAAAGGTATATGAAAATAATCCTGATAAAGTAAAAGAGTATGCAAAAATATTATATAATCAAGCCTTGTTAATTGAAGGAATTCCACTTGAAAATCCAGTAGAGTTCTCAAACTTGATGATTAACTTGATGATTGAATCTAACAAATAAGTTTAAAAAAATAAAGAAACTATTTCAAATTTTGAAATAGTTTCTTTTTATTTGTGTTCATAATACCAATCCAATTTACCTTCTTCAATAAACTTAATCATCTCGTCAACGACTTTTGGCGAGAATTGTATACCTTTATAGAGTTTCAATTCTTGCAGTATTTCATAACTTGATTTTACTATTGTATATGGTCTTTTAGTAGCCATTGAACTTACCGAGTCACAGACAGTTAGAATTTGAGAGCCAAGAGGAATATCTTCTTTGGATATCCCATCAGGATATCCTTCACCATTCCACCACTCATGGTGATGTCTAACTAGTTTTGCAATATCTTTTAAAGCCTCAGACTTATTAAGAATATCATATCCAAATACAGGATGTTCTTTTACAATGTTGTATTCTTCTAAAGTAAGTTTCTCAGGCTTATTCAAAATTTCACTTTTAATTCCTATTTTTCCAATATCATGAACTATTCCTGCCCAAAAGATGTTATATATTTCTTCTTCAGGTAGTCCCATTCTTTCAGCTATTTGTCCGGACATATATGCAACATCTTCACTATGCCCACCAGTATAGTGATCATAAAGTTCTAGTGTTCTTACTAGACTTAGAACAATATCATTTTTCAAATTATTGTTTTTATAGTTTAATGAATTTATTTCAAAGAAACTATTCATTAATTTTTGGAACGATGCAAAACTTTCATAGTGATGGGTTTGAAACTTTTTACCACTCTTTTCTAAGATATCAAAGCTCATTGCTCCGACAATATCTTGCTCAATATATATTCCAAAACGAATTGATTCTTCAATAGGATCATATCTTTCGTTATATTGTTGGTAGGT
>CAYVZR010000077.1:0-5845 GCA_964456195.1 uncultured Candidatus Izemoplasmatales bacterium
CCATATTCTATATTAGGAAATAGTTTCTCTAATTTTAGCACATCTTCACTTTTTCCCATACTAACATATCTTGGACTAAATTCCTCAATTATTTTTTTCATTATTTTAATATTATAATTACCAGCTACTGAAACAACATTATACTTGTCTCTATTTTCTCTAACTATATCTAAAGTTTGAAGACCAATATTACCTGTAGCACCTATAATAAATAGATTCATAGTAAACCAACAACTTCACTAATCAATATCAAAACGATAGAAGCAAGTATTGCTGAATCAAAACGATCCATCACTCCACCATGCCCTGGGAATAGATTACTAAAATCTTTAATTCCATATCCTCTTTTTATTTTAGAAGCAACTAAATCTCCAATTTGTCCAAAAATAGATATTATTATAACAAGAAGGATAGTAATCCAAATATTTAATTCTATATTTCCAATAGACTCTAATCCTATTAAATACACGAATCCAACAGTGAAAAGTATAGCAAAAAAGATTCCACCAATAGCTCCTTCAATTGATTTTTTAGGACTAATTTTCACAGCTAAACGATGTTTACCAAAGTTAATACCCACATAATATGCGAACATGTCTGTCATAGTAGTGATCATAAATAAGAATCCAATTGTACCAAGTGACATATGTCTTAATGCACTAAGTGCACTAAATCCAATGACGGGATATAAAATACCAACAAGATATCGCCCAAAATCATCTGTTTCAAATCCATCTTTTATAACCAATAACAATGCCCCAACTACAACAACAAATATGAGGGCATAGAAAACAACTTCAAGTTCAAGTGATCCCTTATAGTGATAAGTTATTAAGAAAAACATCATAAGGCTTAATATCATTTCAATTATTAGCACAAGTTGTGGTGCATTAGATTTTTGTTTAAACATTTTGAAAAACTCATATGTTGCAATTACACCAATAAGTCCAAGCACAACATCAAGTAAGATTCCCCCAATGATAAATGAAGGAACAAAAATCAAAACAAGAAAAATTGCTGTTATTACTCTAGTTTTCATAGTTTTCACTCCTCAATTGCGCCAAATCGACGATTTCTTTTTTGAAAATTATCCAATGCTTTGAATAATTCTTTACGATTAAATTCTGGCCAATACTTTTTTGTAAAATATAATTCACTATAGGCGAGTTGCCATAATAGATAATTGCTTATTCTTTGTTCCCCAGAAGTCCTAATTAACAAATCTAGGGGTGGTAAATCTTTTGTATATAAATTATCGTCTACCATTTTTACATCGATATCTTCTAATTTGATTTCATTTTTCTTATATTTCTCACTAATATTTTTAATAGCTTCGATTATTTCTGTATGACTTCCATAGTCAAAACAAACATTCAAGATCAATCCTTTTCGATCTTTTGTTTTTTCTTCGATTCTATTAAGTAAATCAAAATTTTCTTTTGTAAAACGATCTCTTCTTCCTGAAAAGATAACTTTTATGTCATTTTCTTTAAATTTACCTTTATATGATTCTTCAAATTCACGTGGGAGTTTCATTAAATATTCCACTTCATCTTTTGGTCTATTCCAGTTTTCCGTACTAAAAGCATACACACTAAGCACCTTAATACCCACTTCATTACATAATATCGCAATATTTTTTAAGTTTTCAGTACCTTTTTTATGTCCAATAGTACGTATTAAGTTGTATTTCTGTGCCCATCTTCCATTGCCATCTAAAATAATAGCTATATGTGCTGGGATATATTTACTCAGTACTCTTTTTTCTATATTCATTATCTCACCTCGGTACAATATATAATTATACTATATTTAGATTTAATTTTCTATAAAAAGAGACTACTTAATGCAGTCTCTATATACTCATAATGTCGATATCTTTTGCTTCTATTAATTCATCGATTAAATTTGTGTACTTATCTGTAAGTTCTTGAATTTCTTCTTGGTACAGTTTTAATTCATCTTCTGAGATATCATGATTTTTCTCTAATTTTTTTAGAGAATCATTTCCATCACGTCTATTGTTTCTAACTGCTACTTTTGCTTCTTCACCAAGTTTTTTTACATCTTTAGTTAAGTCTTGTCTTCTTTGAGTCGTTAACGTAGGTAAAACAATACGAATTTGATCTCCTTCGTTACTTGGGTTAACTCCTAAATTTGCAGCATTAATAGCTTTCTCGATAGCTTTAACAATACTTCTATCATAAGGCTTAACAATTAGTTGTGTTGGTTCTGGAACGCTAATATTCCCAACTTGGCTTAATGGAGTTAAAACTCCATAGTACTCTACTTTAACATCTTGAAACATTTTTGGGTTAGCACGTCCAGTTCTAACTTTAGAAAAATCTTTCTTCAAAGTGTCCATTCTATGTTCCATTTGTTCTTCTGTTTCTAATAGAATCATATCAGGCATAATATTACCTCCTTTAAGATATTATTGTTCCTATTTTTTTACCACTTGCAGCTTTTCTAATGTTTCCTTTTTCATTCATGTCAAATACTATAATACTAATTTTATTATCTCTACATAGTGCTGATGCAGTTGAGTCCATAACTTCTAATCCCTTTTCAAGTAATTCTTGATGAGTAAGTGATTCGAATTTTACTGCATCTTTATATTTTACTGGGTCTTTGTCGTAAACTCCATCAGTTCCATTCTTAGCCATTAGAATAACATCTGCACCAATTTCAGCTGCTCTTAGTGCACTTGTTGTATCTGTAGAGAAGTAAGGATTACCTGTACCTCCACCAAATATAACAATACGGTTTTTCTCTAAATTGCTAAGTGCTTTTCTTCTAATATATGGTTCGGCAACTTGTGGGATGTTCAAACTAGTCATTGTTCTAGTTTCAATTCCGAGTTGTTCAAGGGCATTTTGCAATGCTAGAGCATTCATAATTGTAGCAATCATTCCCATGTAATCTGCGCTACTTCTTTCGAATCCCATTTCACTGGCATTTTGTCCACGCCAAATGTTTCCTCCACCGACAATTATTCCGATTTCTAAATTCCCTAAATCATAAGCTTCTTTAATCTCATAAGCAATTGCTTTTACTTTTAATGGATCAATTACTTTGTTACTTTCTCCAATTAGAGCTTCTCCACTTAACTTAATGATAATACGTTTTTTAGAATCCATTCTTATTGCCTCCCTCTTATAAACATAGGACACTCAAAAAGTGTCCTACAAATTTAATTATTTATTTACTTGGCTCATTACTTCTTCTGCGAAATCATCAGATCTTTTTTCAATGCCTTCTCCAACTTCAAGACGCAAGAAAGATACGATGTTTCCACCAGCATTTTTAACATATTTTTCAACTGTTAGATCTGGATCTTTAACGAAAGGTTGATTTACTAAACAAATTTCTTTTAAGTATTTATTTAATCTACCTACAACCATTTTTTCAACGATATTAGCTGGTTTACCTTCGTTAAGTGCTTCTTTAGTAAGAACGTCTCTTTCATGTGCTATAACTTCATCACTAATTTCTGATTTATCAATATATTTAGGATTGATAGCTGCGACATGCATAGCTAAATCTCTAGCTACTTCTTCATTTGCTCCACCAATAACAACTAAAGTGACAATTCTACCACCCATGTGTTTATAAGCCCCAAAACTTTCTTCATCAGTTTTAGTAATTCTAGATACTCTTCTAAGTGATAGTTTTTCTCCTATTTTTGAAGTTGCATCAATTAATACTCTCTCTAAATCTTTTCCTTCGATTTCAAGTTTTAATGCTTCTTCTAAATTAGTTGCATTACTATTATATATAGCTTCTCCTAAAGAATCTAACAATGCTAAGAACTCTTTGTTTTTCGCTACAAAATCAGTTTCACTATTTAGTTCAAAAATAATAGCTTCATTTCCTTTGGCAAGAACATTACATAATCCTTCAGCAGCGATTCTATCAGCTTTTTTAGCAGCTTTAGAAATCCCTTTTTCTCTTAACCAATCGATTGCTAAATCGATATTTCCTTCAGTTTCAGTTAGTGCTCTTTTACAGTCCATCATTCCAGCACCAGTCTTATTTCTTAATTGTTTTACTAAGCTTGCAGTTATTACCATAACTATTTCCTCCTAAGTTCTATTCAAGAATAATAATATCATATTATATCCTTAAATTCAATTATTTATTAAGTCAGAATCTTATTAAAAAAGAGCTAAAAAGCTCTTTTTAATTTATTTTAAAGCTTCAATTAATTCTGCTTTTTTAAGTTTTGAATATCCGTGTAATCCTTTTTCTTTTGCAAGTGCTTTTAAACTAGCAACATTCATTTTTGCTAAATCTGCACTTACTGGTGCCGTAACTTTTACTTCTTCTACAACTTTAGGTGCAACCTCTTTTTTGACAACAGGCTTAACCTCTTTTATAACTGGTTTTTCCACAACTTTAACAGGTGTAGGAGTTGCTTTTTTAGCTTCTACTACTACTTTAGGTGCAACTTTAACAGGTGTAGGAGCTACTTTTTTAGCTTCTACTACTACTTTAGGTGCAACTGTAGGTGTTGTTGCTTGTGGAGTAACTGCTTTTGCATTTGGTGTTACTGTGCGTGTTTGGTTAAATGGTTTTCTATCTTTATTAAACGGTTTTTTCTCAAATGGTTTTCTGTTTGGATCATAAGGTTTTTTAACGTAAGGTTTTCTGTTTGGATCGTAAGGTTTTTTAACATAAGGTTTTCTATTTGGGTCATAAGGTCTTGGTGCTGGTTTTTCTTCTATGACTTCAATAACTTCTCCACCTGCTGCTACGATAAATGCATTAGCTAATTTACCAACAATTAATTTTACTGATCTAATTGCATCATCATTAGCAGGAATAATAACGTCTACTAAATCTGGATCGCAGTTAGTATCAACAATTCCAAATACTGGAATTCCTAATTTTCTAGCTTCAAGTACTGCATTTTTTTCTTTCATTGGATCAACAACGAAAACTGCTTGTGGTAACACTCTCATGTCTTTAATACCACTAAGGAATTTTTCAAGTTTTGCCATTTCTTTTTTTAACCCTATTACTTCTTTTTTAGGTAAACGATCAAACGTTCCATCTTTGTCCATTCTGTAAAGATCATGTAATCTTCTAATACTTTTTCTAATAGTCTTAAAGTTTGTAAGTGTTCCTCCAAGCCATCTTTGTGAAACGTAATATTGTCCTGTTCTAATTGCTTCTTCTTTCACAACGTCTTGAGCTTGTTTTTTAGTACCTACAAATAAGATTTTTCCACCATTTTTTCCAATTTCAAGTAACTTTGCATAAGCTTCGTCGATATATCCGACAGTTTTTTGTAGATCGATAATGTGAATCCCGCCACGAGAAGTATAAATATACTTTTCCATTTTAGGATTCCAACGGCGAGTTTGATGTCCGAAATGAACACCAGCCTCTAGTAATTGTTTCATTGATATTACAGCCATTCTGATTCCTCCTTTTGATTTTGCCTCCACATTTATCTACATACTTAACCACTACTTCCAAGTAGCTCTAGGCTAAATACTCTAAATGTGTGTGTATTTTTACGGCTTATATATTTTACCAAATAAACTTTTAATTAGCAAGGTTTTTATATAATTCTTCAAATTTGCTCTTTCCTTATATATATATTAATGAGTACCCATGCAAAATACATTCCTTTACTTTTTGATTGTTTGATTTTACTACCTTGAATTATTTCTTCTTAAAAGGATTCGCATCAAAGTACGAAGCAAGGTTTTTCAATAACACCTTGAATTCATTTGAAAAATCATTATAGTAATCGAAATCAAAAATATTATTTCTTAATTCCGTTTCAAAAGCAATTGCTTTTTCATATAATTTCATTGCGCCAATTGTTGCTGCT
>CAYVZR010000078.1:0-5699 GCA_964456195.1 uncultured Candidatus Izemoplasmatales bacterium
TTGCATCTTGACTACCAAGTAAAAGATCACTTAATTCAGGATACTCAGGTTGTAATCCTTGTTCTAAACAATAACTAAGAAAATCTGATTCTGCAAAATAATCATAAAGTTTTTGATAGTCAACAACAAACACCAAAGCAAAAGAAGCTGTTTTAATAAATGGTTGTTCATCACAAGTATGACTTAGTTTTTCTAATGTGTCTTTATTCTCAATAAGAATCATTGAATATAACATTAAGTTTCCAGCCGAAGGAGCACGAATAGCACTTTTTATAATTAGATCAATTTCTTCTTGTGTAACTTGCTTATCACTAAATTTTCGTAAACTTGTCCGATTAAATATAGTGTTTAATGTTTCGTTCATATTATCACCTCGTCTAATATAGTATATCATAAAAAATATAGAGCAGTTTTTGTATAATAATCAAAGTCTAGATAAGTAACTTTGTGATCAAGCAATTAAAAAGCCCTGATTACTTGTAACAGAATTCAGGGCTATATAGATTTAATTATTTTGTTAAGAATGCCTTATAAGCTATATATGCTTCATATACATCTGCTTTAGAAACAATTTCCATTGGTGCGTGCATATTTAATACACCAACACCTGCATCTACTACGTTCATGTTATATTTTCCAAGGATATAAGCGATGGTTCCTCCTCCGCCTTGGTCAACTTTACCAAGTTCGCTTGTTTGATAATGAATATTATTAGAATCCATAATATTTCTTACCCAAGCAACATATTCAGGTTCTGAATCATTACTTCCGCTTTTTCCTCTTGATCCTGTATATTTATTGAATACAATTCCATGTCCAAATTTTGCATTATTCTTTTTATCACTTACGCTTTCATATAATGGATCTAAAGCTGCAGAAACATCACTAGATAACATTTTAGAGTTTGTCATTGCGTGTTTTAAATCAAGATAATTTGTTTTACCAGTAAGCGCTAGTAATTCTGCAATTGTATTTTCAAAGAATAAAGAATGTGCTCCTGTAGCACCAACACTACCTATTTCTTCTTTATCAACTAAAATACAACAAGCTGTATACTCAGGTATATCAATATCTAGTATTGCTTTTAAAGAAGTATAGCTACATACTCTATCATCGTGACCATATCCAGCAATCATACTACGGTCAAATCCATAGTCTCTAGCTTTACCTGCTGGAACCACTTCAAGTTCAGAAGATACAAAATCTTCTTCTTCTATATCATATTTACTTTTTAAAAGTTTTAATATATTAGCTTTCACAGCATCTTTTTTTGTGTCTTCTAAAGGAATACTACCAAATGTAACATCTAAGTTTTCTCCTTCGATTACTAGATTAGCTGTTTTCTTCATTTGATCAGCTGATAAATGTACTAATAAATCGGATATACCAACAACTGGATCGTTATCATCATCACCAATATTAACAATTACAGTACTACCATCTTTCTTACAAATAACTCCGTGAATTGCTAAAGGAATTGTAACCCATTGGTATTTCTTTATACCACCATAATAATGTGTATCAAGAAGTGCAAATTCCTCTTTTTCATATAATGGGTTTTGTTTGAGGTCGAGTCTTGGTGAATCAATATGAGCTCCAAGAATTCTAATTCCATCTGTTAATGCTTTTTTACCAATTGAAAATAGAGCAATATTTTTGTTTTTATTCGTGAAATAAACTTTGTCCCCTGGTTTTAAAGATTTAACCTTGCTAAATTCTACATATCCATGTTTTTCTGCGATAGCCATAGTTTCCGTAACACAAAGACGTTCTGTTTTTCCTACAGAAATATAGTTTTTATACCCTTCACAGAAATCAACAATTTTAGTGTTTTTCTCAGAAGTCATATCCTTCCAAATGTTTTTTGCGTACATATCATTCTCCTTTTCATTATTCAATGAATATTATATCACTAATCTCATATATTTTAAATACAAGATATTTCGCATTGTATAAATTATCATGTTCTATGTTATGTTGGTCTTTTTTAAGAAATATCTTCCATCTCGTCTGGATAAAAAACAAAAAAAGGAAATAATACCTTATTTTCCTTTATTATTTAGTGTCTACTAAGTTTTGACAAGTTCACTCGTTGTAACATTCTTAGTTGCAACTTGTTTTATTTTATATTGATTAAAATGATTTTAATTTACAAACATATTGTATTTAACCCTACTTGTTTGTTGGTCTTATCCTTAATCTCATACGTATCACCTTGTATTCTAATAAGATTATAACGTATTTACACATAACTCTAGTTGTAACAAAATAAAAAGCTGTAAAAATTGAATTTACAGCTTTTATTTAATATATTTTTACTCTGTAGGTATTGCTTTAGCAATAGCGTCTTCAAATGTTGATCTAAATCCTTCAACCGCTAAGGTAACCCCTGCTACTCCATCAATAGTTATTGGATCAGTAAAATTAAAATATTCATGTGGACCAGATATAGAGTATAGCCAATCAGGATCCCAAGTTTGTTTATCCAATATCGCATGTTTCATCAATTCTGCTTCAATGTGCCATGGAGTTCCACTTACCAACACCAATCCTTCTTGTAAAGCTTGTTTCGTAGTCATTGAAACTAATTCTACTTCCGGAAAATCATCTGACTCATCGCTTGGAGTACCATTATTATTCCAAACAATTCTTGTAGTTACAGCTGTTATTGCATCAAATACAACATCAGTAATAAATCCGTTTTCTACTACAACTCTAACAATGTATCCGTGGTCTTCATCAGCAGCATAATAGATACCATCTATATAATCATAAGGAGGTTGATTAGCTTCTAACCATTCATCAGATGTTGGTACATCACTTACTACTCCAACATTTGTATTTGAAGCTTCAGCTATCGCAAGATTCCAAGATAAAACAAAACCATCAACTGGTATTGTTATATAGTCCTCCAAACTATTATCACTAGCGCCATAATTTATTTCAGAAAAATAATCAGGAACATTTACAGTATTCATACCTGTTACATCTGTTACATCAAGTACTATTCCTTCCCATCCTTGATTATATACTAAATACGCCGCTAAATAAGTAGCTTCATCCTTCCAAGAATTACCACTAACTAATTTATAGTCATCACCTAGTGTATTTAGAGTAGTTAATTTGAATGGTTGATCAAATAAAACATGCTCAATGACTCCCATATCGTTAATTACGATATGTACTGAAACATGAGTTTGAGAATCAACCGCATAATAAACTCCTTCATTATACGAACCAGTTTCTTGATTGTTAGAATCGCAGGCTGTCAAAAATATTGAACCAATTAAAACTAATAGTGTTATAAAAATATGTTTCATAATATTCCCCCTTAAGAAAACTGATTTTTAAATAAACGTCGCAACAACAGTTTGTATTGTTACTGTTGATGCATTAACTACAATTTGGAATGTAAATGTATATGTGCTTCCTGATCTAGTTCCATTAATAAGTGTTATTACTGCTGTTGGATATGCGGCTTGCAAATCAGCCACAACTGAGTCAATACCAGCCTCCATTGATGATGTCCTTTTGTTCGCAACATCAATGTTGTCAAACATACCTGCATCAATCAAAGCTTGAATTTCATCAGATACAAACTGAGCAAGCCCAGCATCATCTAACCATCTAGCATAAAGTGTAATATCTTGTGGTGGCATGGTTATGAATGTAAATTCATTTGTAAATGTTGTATTATCTGTGAACCATCCAGCAAAGGTAAATCCTAATTTTGTTGGTTCAATTGGTTCTGTCACAGCTGTTCCTTCTTGTGATGTAATAGGTGCTACTGCTGTTCCGCCATTACTATCAAAGGTAATAGTGTATTGAACTACTGTCCATTTAGCATAAACTGTTAAATTATTCGCTGGCATTGTAGTAAATGTATAAGGAATTGTTAATCCTGCATCACTATACCAGCCACCAAATGTAAACCCAACTTTTGTAGGATCAGTTGGTTGAATAACTGTTGTACCATAATCTTGAGTTAAAGCTGTTATTGCGGTTCCACCATTACTATCAAAGGTAATGGTATATTGATTAATTGTATAAGTTGCAGTGATAGTTACATTGTTAGCTGGCATTGTTGCTGGCAATATTATATCCCAACCAGTATTAATGTAACCAGTTCTGGTTGGACTAGTTGGTGCTGTAACACCGCTTAAGTCTGCCCCAAAATTAAAGGTTGCTGTTTGAAGAACGGTTCCATCCCAATCTACATATTCTAATGTGTAAGTATTGATAGAATATGTTGCTGTTATTGTTACATCATTCGCTGGCATTGTTGCTGGTAATGTTGAATCCCAGTCTGTAAATGTATAACCGGTTCTAGTTGGGTCAGTTGGTGCTGTTACTCCAGATAAATCTGCACCAAATTCATGTGATGCTGTTTGAAGTATTGTTCCATCATGATCTTCATAAACTAATGTATATTCACTCACATTCCACTTAGCGTAGACAGTTAAACTACTTGCTGGCATAGTATCAAATACATAAGGAGTTGTAAGTTCCACATCACTATACCAAGCATCAAATGTATATCCAGTTCTAGTTGGGTTAGTTGGTTCAACTACTACTGTATTATAATCTTGAGTAATTGCGCTCACTGAAGAACCACCATTACTATTGAATATAATTGTATATTGATTCTCATTCCACTTAGCGAATATTGTAATATTTTCTGCTGGCATAGTTGTGAATGAATATGAATTTGTAAGTCCTGCATCAGAATACCAACCACCAAAGATATATGCGGTTCTAGTTGGGTCAGTTGGTGCTGATACTGATGTGTTATAGTTTTGCGTAATTAGCGTTACATCTGTACCACCATTACTGTCAAATGTAATTGTATATTGATTCACATTCCACTTAGCATACAAGCTGATATCGCTTGAAGGCATCGTAGTGAATGTATATGCACTAGTTAATCCCACATCACTGTACCATGTATCAAATGTATAGCCAGTTCTAGTTGGTTCTGCTGGTTCAACTACTGCTGTATTATAATCTTGTGTTAATGCAGTTACCGAAGAACCACCATTACTATTAAACGTAATTGTGTATTGATCAATTGTCCAATTAGCGAATATTGTAATATTTTCTGCTGGCATAGTTGTGAATGCATAAGGAATTGTTAATCCTGCATCACTGTACCAAGCATCAAATGTATATCCAGTTCTAGTTGGTTCTGCTGGTTCAACTACTGCTGTATTATAATCTTGAGTAATAGCTGTTACTGAAGAACCACCATTACTATTAAACGTAACTGTGTATTGATCAATTGTCCACTTAGCGTAAACCGTAATATTGTTAGCCGGCATTGTGCTAAATGTATATGGAGTTGTAAGTCCTGCGTCACTATACCAACCATTAAATGTATATCCGGTTCTAGTTGAATCGGCTGGTTGCGTAACTGCGGTTCCATAATCTTGTGTTATTGCCGCTATAACAGTTCCACCATTACTATCAAATGAAATTGTATATTGATTGATTGTATATGTAGCTGTTATTGTTACATCGTTCGCTGGCATTGTTGCTGGCAATATTGTATCCCAACCAGTATTAGTGTAACCAGTTCTAGTTGGACTAGTTGGTGCTGTAACACCGCTTAAGTCTGCTCCAAAGTTAAAGGTTGCTGTTTGAAGAGCGGTTCCATCCCAATCTACATATTCTAATGTGTAAGTATTGATAGAATATGTTGC
>CAYVZR010000079.1:0-1357 GCA_964456195.1 uncultured Candidatus Izemoplasmatales bacterium
CCAAGAAGCCCCTACTTCAAATTGAATTATTCAATTAAGTGGCGGGAGTGTTCACAATCTAGAATTAAGGTGGTACCATGACTTATTTAAGTTCGTCCTTTTCTAGGACGAACTTTTATATTTTATAGGAGGAAATAAAAATGAATTTAATACAAGAGTTAAAATGGCGTGATTTACTATTTGATGTGACTGATCCTGAAATTGGTGAAGCACTAGAAAATGAAAAGTTTACGTTTTATGTAGGGGCAGACCCTACAGCTGATAGTCTTCATGTTGGACATCTTATATCATATTTAGTATCAAAGAGATTCCAAGATAGAGGCCATCATCCTATTTTAGTTATTGGTGGAGGAACTGGTTTAATTGGCGATCCAAGTGGAAGAAGTTCTGAAAGACAACTACTTACATTAGAAAAATCACTAGAAAATGGAAGAGCAATTTCTAAACAAGTTAAAAGGATTTTACCAACTGCTAAAGTTGTTAACAACTATGACTGGATTTCACAATTTGATATTATTACTTTTTTGAGAGATATTGGTAAACATTTTAATGTTAATTACATGATTAATAAAGAAAGTGTTAAATCAAGACTTGAAAATGGAATTAGTTTTACTGAGTTCTCATACCAAATAATTCAATCACTTGATTTTATGCATTTATATAAAGAAGAAAACTGTAAAATGCAAATTGGCGGGCAAGATCAATGGGGTAATATTACCGCAGGTCTTGAGCTGATTAGAAAAACTCTAGGGCACGATAAAAAAGGATACGGACTTACTTGGCCACTGTTAACTAAAGCTGATGGAACAAAGTTTGGAAAAACTGCAAGTGGGGCAATTTGGTTAGATCCTAAAAGAACATCTGTATATGAGTTCTATCAATATTGGATAAATACACCAGATAAAGATGCAGTAAGTTACTTAAAGAAATTTACTTTTATGACTGTTGAAGAAACTAAAAAAGTAATTGAAGAATTCGAAAAAGCTCCACATGAACGTTTGGCTCAAAGATTAATAGCTAAAGAATTAACTGTTCTTGTTCATAGTGAAGCAGAATATGAATCAGCAGTTAGAATATCAAAAGCTTTATTTAGTGGTGATATTAAGTCATTATCTCTATCTGAAATAAAAGATGGATTTAAAGATGTTCCAACTTTTGAAATTGAAGAAGACACAAATTTAGTTGATCTATTAATTCTTGCTAAACTTGCATCATCAAAACGTGAGGCTAGAGAATTTATCAAAAATAATGCAGTTTCTGTTAATGGAGAAAAAGTGAATGATTTAGATTTTATGGTGAAAAAAGAAGATGCAATTGAAAATAGCTTTACAGTGTTAAAAAGAGGTAAAAAGAAATA
>CAYVZR010000079.1:1457-5605 GCA_964456195.1 uncultured Candidatus Izemoplasmatales bacterium
AAGAAGATGCAATTGAAAATAGCTTTACAGTGTTAAAAAGAGGTAAAAAGAAATATAGTTTAGTTAAACATTAGAAAAAGATATAAAAAAACACCAATTACTAGTTATTAATAGTATTGGTGTTTTTATTATTATTTACATTCTGTAGCGTGTGAATAACCTATTAAAAATATTTTTTTAATATGATTATCCTTTAAACAATAAATAACTTGTTTTCCTGATTTTCTAGTTTTTACAACATTTAAATCTCTTAAAAGTTTTAGTTGATGTGAGATAGCGGATTGACTTGTTTCAAGTGTGTCCGCAATAGATTGAACGGCATGTTCCCCTGAGTAAAGTAAATCTATAATTCTCAATCTAGTTAAGTCACTAAAGATTTTAAATAACTGTACTGTTTCGGATAGATTTTCTATTTTTTTGTCTTCACTCATTGTTTAACCTCCCTAGAATAAATGATTCTTAAGCTGTTTAAAACAGCAATCAAAGTAATTCCTACGTCAGCAAATATTGCCATCCACATACTAATTTCCCCAAAGCCTGCGAGTAGTAAGAATGAGAACTTAACTCCTAGGGATAAAATAATGTTTTGATAAACTATATTTTTTGTTTTCCTAGCAATTTTAAAAGCAGTTTCAACTAAATTTAAATCATCGTTCATAATAATTACATCAGCAACATCAAGAGCTATTTCACTACCGCCACCCATAGCTAAACCAATATCCGCGTTTTTAAGTAGTGGAGCATCATTAATCCCGTCACCAATATACATTTTTAATTTTTTTGTTTTCATTTCATTAAATTTATTTATTTTATCTTCGGGAAGTAAATTACTTTCATAATTGATTCCACCAAGTGATTCAGCTACTTCTTTAGCGACTAAGTTGTTGTCACCTGTTAACATAGTAATTTTATATTTTCTGCTTAATCTTCTAATAACATTTAATGATGATCCTTTAAGTTTATCTTTAACAATAACTCGGCCAATGTATTTACCATTCATACTTACAAATACATTTGAACCTATCATTACTTTTTTATCTTTTACTTTTATTTTATGTTTATTCATTAGTTTTCTATTACCAACAAGAATTTTACCTTTTTCTGTTTCAACTATTAATCCAAGTCCAGGAATTTCTTCTATATTTTCATATTCATAATAGTCACCTTTATAATGATCAATGATTGATTTAGCAATAGGATGATTAGAAAATCTTTCAACACTTGCAGCAATCTTCAATGTTTCATCATTAGAGTATTCTCCAACTGTAAAATTACCATGAGTTAATGTACCAGTTTTATCTATTCCAATACTGTCTACATTTGTAAACATATGTAGATAGGTACTACCTTTAAATAAAATACCTTTTCTAGCTGCTGCACCAATTCCAGCGAAATATGATAATGGGATTGATAACACAAGCGCACAAGGACAACTGATTACAAGGAAAGTAGCAGCACGGTAAATAAATTCTTGATAATCTTGAGGATAAATCAAGGTAGGTATAAGGAACATTAAGAATGCAGCTATTGTTACAAGTGGTGTGTAGTAACGAGCAAACTTAGTGATAAAATTTTCTGTTCTTGCTTTATGATTTGTTGAATTTTCAATTAAATCAATTACTTTAGCAATTGTTGATTCAAGGTATTCTTTAGAAGCTTCTATTTCAATTAAACTACCTACATTTAAGTTACCACTTAAAATGTAATCTCCAACTTTAACAGTACTAAGTTTAGCTTCTCCTGTTAAAGCACTAGTATTTAAAGAAGTAGCTCCTTTTATAACTCGACCATCAACTGGTATTTTTTCACCATTTTTTATAATGATTATGTCACCTTTTTTAATAGCGATAGGATCTTTGATAACAAGTTTCCCATCAACCATTACATTTGCATATTCAATTTTTAAATCAATTAAAGATGATACTTCTTGCTTGCTCTTATGAACAGCCTTGTGTTGTAAAAATTCTCCTATAGTATAGAAAATAATTACAAATATTGCCTCGTAGTAAAACGCTAAGAACATTGCAGCAACTGTCGCAATGAACATTAAAGTGCTCTCATTAAAGAGTTCTTTTCTTCTAATGCCTTTTAAAGTTTTAGACATTACTCTAAACGATATAAATAAATACCCTATCCAGTATAAAGGGATAAATCCCCATGCAATATGGTAATGATCAAAAATAAAACCGACTATATAAATTGCTATACCTATAAAAACAGTATAGTAACTTTCAACTGATTTTACGGTTTCAACTAAGTGTCGCTTATCATATGAGTAAGTGCTAACACCATCTTCAATTGAATCGACAATCTTTTTGATTTCTTCAACAGCTTTAACATCATCGTAATCTTCGGTAGCGTCTATCAACATGACCTGATTAGGAAAATTGAAGCTTGCAGAGTTTATATAATCAAGACTGGATAGAGCTCTCTCAATCTTACCAGCACAATTTGAACAAATTAAATTTTTCATTATTACTTTTTTTATCATAATGTTCACCTCTTATAAATGCACTATCCATTTTATATGAGCATGGGCTCATATGTCAAGACAAATAATAAAATATTATCGTATATATATATAATATATATTATGGTTATTATATCATTTTTTTCTCGTTTTGATAAATATAGTTAAAAAGATGTATTTATTTAAGACGAATTTTGCATGAATGTATATTGCAAAAGCAATAAAGAAATGGTATCATTTTACATTGAAGAGGTGATTATATGGATTTTTATAAATATGTACTAGATCACAAGAATCTTATAATTGATAGAACTAAAGACATACTAAAAATACCTAGTGTGCTAAAAGAATTTGATCCAAGTAGTGAAACACCTTTTGGTGTTGATATAAATAAGGCATTACATTTTATGCTTGATTTAGCTAAAAAAGATGGGTTTGTAACAAAGAATATTAAGAATTATGCAGCTCATATTGAGTATGGATCTGGGAAAGAAATTTTAGGAATTCTTTGTCATTTAGATGTTGTACCTGTTGGTGATAACTGGACACATCCACCATTTTCTCCAATAATCAAGAAAGATCGTCTTTATGCAAGAGGATCAAGTGATGATAAGGGGCCAACAATGGCTGCTTATTTTGCACTTAAATTTTTAAAAGATTTAGGATTTGAAATGAACAAAAGAGTAAGAATAATTATTGGGGTTGACGAAGAGACTGAATGGCGTGGGATTGGTGAGTATTTTAAAACTGAAGAAATGCCAGAAATCGGATTTGCACCTGATGCAAGTTTTCCATTAATTTATGGAGAAAAAGGAATTTTATCATTTGATATCTCTGGTAAAACTAATGATGAAAAACTTCTTACATTTAAAGCAGGGGATAGATACAATGTAGTTCCTGATTACGCCGAATGTACTTTAGCTGTTGATTTAAAAGAAGAATTCACAAAATACTTATCTTTTAATGGTTTAAAAGGTGAAGTAAAAGAGGATAAATATATTGTTCATGGAAAAAGAGCACATGCAATGCAACCTAATCTAGGAATTAATGCAGCATTTATTTTAGCTGAATTTCTAAATGAATATATTGAAAATGATTTTATCAAATATATCTGTGAATATCTAACATTCGATCATCTTGGTGAAAAACTTAATATTAATCATCATGATAAAGAGATGAAGGACTTTACAATGAATCCAGCTGTTTACGACTATCAAGATCAAGAATTTACAATTGGTGTAAATTGTCGCTATCCAAAAGGTTGGGACAAGGATAGCGGATTTATTAATATAGAAGCATCTGTTATTGGAAGACGTTTTAAATTCAAAGTTATAAGTGATTCACCAGTTCATTATGTGGATAAAGAAGATGATTTAGTTAAGACACTTCACCAAGCATATATAAAATATACTGGTGATGATAAAACACCTTTACTAACAATAGGTGGAGGTACCTATTCAAGAGCTCTTAAAAAGGCTGTTGCATTCGGAGCTTCAATGCCTGGAAGAAAAGATGTGGCACATCAAATAGACGAGTATATCTATATAGATGACTTGTTGAAAGCAACAGCTATTTACATGGAATCAATTTACCAATTAGCAGGTATTAAAGAGTAAATATAGACTTTATTGAGATTGAACATAATAACATTTTATGATAAAATGAAATGGCGTTATAA
>CAYVZR010000080.1:0-1564 GCA_964456195.1 uncultured Candidatus Izemoplasmatales bacterium
AAAAGATTCGATATGCTTACAAAAATGCTTAAAACAACAAAAGGGTATGCAAAACACGAAGCTGAAACATTAGAAAATGTAGTAAAATGGAGAAGTGGAATTCCTAAAAATGCTACCTTGAAAGATAAAGAAGAATTTTTCACTCAAATGAATCAAGTAGCTTCAGGAATCAACGTTGTAGTTGAAAAATATCCTGACTTAAAAGCTAATACAGTATTTCTAGACTTACAATCTGCAGTAGCTGACACTGAAGAACATCTTCAAGCAGCTAGACGATTGTATAATGCAAATGTTACAAGTATAAATACGATAATTGTTACATTCCCACAAAGTATTGTTGCTAAACAAATTAAAATGGGAAGAAAAGCTTATTTTGAAGCTGAAGAAGTTAAAAAACAAGATGTTGAATTTGAATTTTAAATAATACAATAATATAGGCAATATTCAAAAATATATTAACGAGTTGATTTTTATTGACTCGTTTTTAATTTATTTTAAGAAAAGTATCTAAAAAGTAAATAAATGTACTAAATGTAAATGAAATATGAAGTTCATTAATATTAGATTAATTTGTTATAATTTCCTAAAAAAAGGAGGAACTTATGAATCAAGTTATTTTAGTAGGAAGATTAGTAACAGACCCTGAACTTCACGTTTTGGATAGTGGTGTTAAAGTTACAACAGTGACTCTAGCTGTAAAAAGACCATTTAAAAGTGGTGAAACAAACGAATATGAAACAGATTTTCTTAAGTGCACACTTTGGAGCGGTATAGCAGAAGCTACAACACAATATTGTCGAAAAGGATATACCGTCGGAATAAAGGCAAGACTTCAACAAAAATATTATATTAAAGAAGGTAAAAAGATATTTTCGTATCCAGAAATCATTGCAGAACAAATTACATTTATAAATAAAGTAAAAGAAAAATAAAGTTAATTTAAAGAAAAGGTCTATCATTGCATATTATGATAGATTTTTTTCTTTCTATATTTAATTACCTCTTTTTATAATTTTAAAATAATGTTATAATTTTTATTAGGTGATTTGATGAAACAATATTTAGATTTTTTAGAACATATTTTAAAAAACGGTAAGGAAAAACCTGACCGCACGAATACAGGAATAATCTCAACATTTGGCTTTCAAATGCGTTTTAACTTGCAAGAAGGTTTTCCGCTTTTAACAACAAAAAAAGTTCATTTAAAATCAATAATTCATGAACTTTTATGGTTTATTAAAGGGGATACATCTCTTAAATATCTAGCAGAAAATAACGTTAAAATTTGGAATGAATGGCCATATAAAAAGTTTACTGAATCTAGCGATTATAATGGTGAAACTATGGCTGAATATATTGAACTAGTTAAAACTGATGATGAATTCTGTAAAAAACATGGGGATTTAGGACCTGTTTATGGTAAACAATGGCGTGATTTTAACGGATTTGATCAAATAGATAATATAATCGAACAAATTAAGACTAATCCAAATAGTCGACGTTTGATAGTATCTGCATGGAATCCACCAGAGTTAAAAGATATGGCTTTACCACCATGTCATTT
>CAYVZR010000080.1:1664-5314 GCA_964456195.1 uncultured Candidatus Izemoplasmatales bacterium
TATCCTGATGTTTCAGTAATAGGAGATTTAATAAGTTTTCTTAAAGAGCCACATGAAGAGGAAATATTTGTTATCGGTGGAAAAACTATTTACGAATTAGCTTTTCCATATGCGGACAGATTATATATAACACATATAAAGAAAGAACATTTAGGCAATGTGTATCTTAACTTTAGTTTAGATGGATATAAATTAATCAGCGAAAAAGATACTGAAAATGTAGTGTTCGCAATGTACGAGAGGGAATAATATGTTAGCTATATTAAATATAATTATTGCTGTTATTTGGACAACTATATATTCTTTTAATCATGGAATTCAATTAAATTTTATGGGAGTGCTATGGATTCTATTAGCATTCGTAATTAGTTTTATAATTATTATTTTAACTTTATTTATTATTCTTATAATATTTGTCTATACTACTGAAAAGATTAAGCCTAAAACTAAATGGAAACATATATTCGTAAAACTATACGCAAACTACATATTTAGATTTTTTACACGCGTGAAATTAGTGACTACTGGAAAAGAAAACTTGCCCAAAGATGATAACTTTGTTCTTTATTCAAATCATATAGAATATACAGATCCTATATATATTATGCAAGTGTATAAAAAGAATCCAATTGGCTTTCTTGCTAAAGATCCTTTGTTTCGATTTCCAGTTTTAAAAAATTTAATGTACGGATTAGGTTGTATTCCTATTTCTAAATACGCAGATAGGAGCGCATTAAAAACTATCTTGAAAGCTATTAATCAAGTTAAAGAAGGACAGCCAATGGGCGTATTTCCTGAAGGTAAAAGAACTTATTCAAATGATTTAATAGATTTTAAACCAGGAGCTTTTAAGGTTGCTCAAAAAGCAAGCGCTGATATTTCTCCAGTATGTTTGTATAACATGCATGATTTATCAAAGAAGAGGAGAATTTTACCTATAAAGGTATATATTCATGTCTTGCCAGTTATCAAATATGAAGTTTATAAGGATTTAGATTCTGTTAGTATATCAAAAAAAATATATAATATGATTTTAGAACAGATGAATAAATTTAAAGATAATTAGGAGTTTCTATGCTAAATATATTTTTCACATTCTTTAAAATTGGTCTATTCACATTTGGTGGTGGATACGCTATGATTCCTTTAATCCATTTCTATGTAGTAGATAAATATAAATGGTTAGGAGAAAAGGAATTTGTTGATATTATTGCAATAGCTGAATCAACACCTGGACCAATTGCAATTAATTCAGCTACCTATATTGGGTATAAAAAATATGGTCTTAAAGGTAGTATTTCAGCAACTATTGGAGTTGTTTTACCATCTTTGATTATCATTATATTAATTTCTGTTTTCTTAATGGAATTTAAGGAAAATCAATGGGTAGAATACGCCTTCCTTGGAATAAGGGTTGGTGTCTCTGTTCTAATCTTAAATGCAGGAATACGTATATATAAAAAAACAGAAAAAAATGTATTAAGTTATGTTTTGATGCTGTTTGGACTCGCTATGGTAATGTTTGATTTAATATCAATAGTATTTGTTATACTAATTGGTGGGGTAGTAGGAATAATCTTCTCTTTGATAATGAAAAACAAGGAGGTGCATAAAGATGTTTAGTTTGTTATTTAAGCTATTTTACACTTTCTTAAAAATTGGTCTATTCACATTTGGTGGTGGATATGCTATGATTCCATTAATCACTGAAGAAGTATTTAAGAATAGTTGGGTTGCTAGTACTGATATCCTGATTGATTTTATAGCAATTTCAGAGTCAACTCCTGGACCTTTCGCCGTGAATATTGCAACGTTTATTGGTTATGAACAAGCTGGATTACTTGGCGCTATTGCTGCAACACTTGGTGTTATAGTACCTTCATTTGTTATTATTCTTTTAATTGCAAAAGCATTTAGTAAGTTTTCAACTAATATTTATGTAAGAGGTTTTTTAAATGGAGTAAGACCTGTTGTACCTGGAATTATTCTATCTGTAGGGATTATGTTTGTTCTCAAATACGTATTTAATATTGAAAACTTCCATTTTAGAGATTTCAATATAGAAGTGGGATCTTTAGTTATATTTGTAGTAATTTTTGTCTTATCAAGATTATGGAAAAAAGCACATCCAGTTTATTTGGTTGCTATTGCAGGAATCTTAGGTATTTTATTTTTTGGGGTGATGTAAATGAATTTTGAATTGGAAATTATTCATTGGTTACAAAACTTAAGGAACACATTCTTAGATTATTTCTTTGAATTTTCCACTTTGTTTGGGGAGGAAATTGTACTTATTTGTATCCTAGGATTTGTCTATTGGTGCTATGATAAAAAAATAGGTGAAAAACTAGGGTTAGTTGTTTTTGTATCAGTAGGAATCAATAGTGTGTTTAAACTCTTTGTCATGAGAAACAGGCCATTTGTTGTAGATTCAACTATTGAAAATCTTAAGCCAAGTACAAGCACGGGTTATTCTTTTCCTAGTGGACATACACAAACTGCTTCAACAACATTCTTCAGCTTATTTTACCTTATTAAGAAAAAATGGTTACTTATAGTTGCAATAGTAGTAACTATTTTAGTAGCAATAAGCAGAATGTATATTGGTGTACACTTTTTAACAGACGTGTTAGCGGGGGCTGCTCTAGGTATACTAATTAGTTACGGGATGTCTAAATATTTGAGTAAATACAATAACTTAAAAAAGATATATACCATAATATTTATTCTTGTAAATATTGCATTAGTAGGTTTGTTTGTTATATACTATATTAAGAACACCAGTAATGGCGTCCTAGATTCTTCTCAATTCTTTTTTGATACTGAATCTATTACTAAGATGTTTGGAACTATTTCTGGTTTTATTTTAGCTATTGCCTATGAAAAGAAATATGTTAATTTTACACATAATAAAAGCATCAAAAATAATGTGCTGAGATTTGTAATAGGATTAATTTCAATATTAGCTATGAGATACTTATTAAAATTTTTATTTGGATTAATCATAGACACAGATACTTTATTATCAGGACAGGGTTTTAAAGCTATAGTTGGTCTTTTGCTGGATTATCTTAGGTACCTAGTAATGTTATTTGTAGGTATCGGTGTATATCCAAGGTTGTTTAAAAAATATAATTTTTAGGAGGAACTACATATGAATTTAACAAACAGAACTCTTTATGACAAAAATCTTATATTGAATTATAATAAATACTTTTTAACATCTTACTTGAAAAGGAATTTTCTTATTATGTCATCAATTTCAATGGTATTTATTATATATATGTTAGCTATAAAACAATGGAAGTATGCATTAATATTACTAGGAATATTATTATTTTACCTATTAATGACATTCTTAATGCAGAAGGTGACAACTAAACGTATTCTAAGAAGATCTCCTTTAGTAACCCAACCAGTTTTACAAACGTATGAATTTTACGAAGAAAACTTTAAAGTGATAAACATCAAGGAATATACAGTATCATACAGCGATATTTTAAAACTTAAAAAAGCTAAAGAATTCTTTATACTACAATCAAGAGATAAGAAAACGCACATTGTTTCGTTTAAAGGCTTTGACAGAGAATCAGATATTGATTTGTTTGAAGAATTTATGAAGGATAAGCTTAAGAAGAGATAAGGATGGG
>CAYVZR010000081.1:0-5273 GCA_964456195.1 uncultured Candidatus Izemoplasmatales bacterium
ATGTAACCTTCTGGTCCAGATAAAGTAACTACTTTACCACCTAAATCTTTTACTTTACGGCAAACACCCCAAGCAACATTACCAAATCCAGAAACTGATACAGTTTTGTTTTTAAAATCAGTTTTATCATGTCTTAACACTTGAAGCGCAAAATATGTAGCTCCAAATCCTGTTGCTTCTGGTCTAACTAGAGAACCACCATATGATAATCCTTTACCAGTAAGAACACCATTTTCAAATGTTCCTTTAATTCTTCTATATTGTCCAAATAGGAATCCTATTTCTCTTCCACCAACACCAATGTCCCCAGCAGGCACATCAACATTAGGACCAATGTGACGATATAATTCAGTCATGAAACTTATACAGAAACGTCTAATTTCTTCATCTGATTTTTGAAGAGGATTGAAGTCACTTCCACCTTTTCCGCCACCAATAGGTAATCCAGTTAAACTATTTTTAAGGATTTGTTCAAATCCTAAAAATTTTATTAATCCTAAATAAACTGAAGGATGAAATCTAAGTCCACCTTTATACGGTCCAATAGCACCATTAAATTGCACTCTAAATCCTCTGTTTACTTGCACGTTTCCTTCATCGTCTAACCAAGGAACTCTAAATGTTATTGATCTTTCAGGTTCAACTAATCTTTCAAGAATATTGTTTTCCATATATTCTGGATGTTGTTCAAGTACTGGTCCTAAAGAATTTAGAATTTCAGTCGCAGCTTGAACAAATTCGATTTGATTCCCATCTTTTTCATTAATTTTCTTTAATACATCAGCTATATACTCAGTAGTTTCTCTACTAATTTCACCTTCAATTGCAGGTGGATTCAAGCTATCAAATTTATGAATAAATAACCCACTTCTTAGTTTTGGTTCAAACCAAGTTGTTTTAGCAGGCATAATAATTCCTGCATCAGATATTTTCATAATATCTTCCATAGCTGGTGGAAATACTGAGAATCCTACACCATCATAGAAATCTGTTTTTTCTTTTATTCCTTTTAATCCTCTTATACCACCAACAAAACTGATTCTAGAAGATTGTCTCAAATTGCTTATTCCTAAAATTTCATTTAATACAACTTTTTCCAATATATATGTATCTATATTAGCCAAAGCATCTTCTTTATCAATGTTACTTTTCTTATTAGTAAGTTTATACCATTTTTTATCTAAATACATTCCAAAAGTTTTTTGAGAAGTTGGCTTATAAGCAGCTTTTGACAATTCTACTTTAAAATACTCTTCCATCTTTTCAATAAACTCAGCAGGAGATAATTCATTAGTATCGTGTGCAACACGATTATAATCAAAAATGTTTAAATTATCATCTGGAATTAATACACTCATGAAGAAATTAAATTCTTCCATACCTGTATAATTTTTATTTCTTTGTCTTCTTCTTAAACCAACTGCAACAGCACTTGCTGTGCGGTGATGTCCATCTGCAATGTATAAGCTATCAATAGATCCAAACAATTCAATAATTTCTGCAATTAATGCATCGTCATCTATTGCCCACACAACGTGTCCTACATCATCACTGGTAACTAAATCAACTTCAGGAGCTTTTGTAGTAGTTACAGTTTCTAAGATTTCACTTAATCTTTCATTTCTTCTGTAAGTCAGCATAATTGGAGAAGTGTTTGCACAACATGCATCAAAATGATTAGTTCTATCTTTTTCTTTACTAAGTAGTGTTAGTTCATGTTTTTTAATTATATTATTTACATAATCGTCAATACAAGTAGTTGCTACAAATCCTGTTTGTTCAAAGCCATTCATTGTTTCACGATATATATATATCATTGGTTTTTCGTCTTGAATTAAAATTCCATCATCTTCAAATACATCTAAATTTCTTCTAGCTTTCTTATAAACTTTTGGTTCATATGGATCTACTGAAGATGGAAAGTCTATTTCTGATCTAGAAATATGCAAGAAACTATATGGGTTTCCTTTTGCCATTTTCTTTGCTTCTTTTCTGTCCATTACGTCATATGGCAATGAAACAACTTTTTCAGCCAAGTCTTGTCTTGGTCTTACCGCTTTAAACGGTCTTACTATAGCCATTGTTTTATCCTCCTAAGATAAGTATTCTAGAATAACATCTATTGTCTCAAGACCGATTCGGGCTTGAGCTTCTTTTGTTGAAGCACCAATATGTGGAGTTAATGAGATTAAATCATGTGTATAGATAGCTTCGTTTTTTGTAGGTTCATTTTCAAAGACATCTAATGCAGCTCTCATAACTATACCACTGTCTAATGCTTTAAGAAGTTCTGTTTCATTAACTACTCCACCACGTGAAGCTTGAATAATATACATTCCTTTTTTCATTTTATTAAATTCAGCTTTACCTAAATAAGGCCCGAATTCTTTATTGAAAGGAATATGTAATGATAAGAAATCTGATGTAGCAAGTAATTCATCTTTAGTAACAAATTTGTATTCTGTCAATTCAGTATTTTCTCCTGCAATGTCATTATAAATTATTTTCATTCCAAGTGCAGATGCTTTTTTTGCAACACTTTGAGCTATTCTACCAAATCCAACTAAACCAAGTGTTTTTCCATTTAGTTCAATTCCAGCATAAGCTTTCTTATTCCACTCACCTTTTCTCATAGTTACATTTGAAATATAGATATGTCTTGCAATTGCAAACATATGTCCTATAGCAAGCTCAGCAACAGCGTCACTTGATGATCGAGGAGTGTTTCTAACAATAATTCCTTGTTCTTTTGCATAAGCGTGATCAATATTATCGATCCCAACTCCTGCTCTAATAATAAGTTTTAATGTTTTTCCTTTTACAGCTTCATCAATTAGTTGTTCTCTAATTTTTGTTGCTGAGCGAATTATAATACAATCAACTTCTTTAATTTTCTTAACTAATTCATCATCTACATAATGATTTGTATCTACATCAAATCCTAACGATGTAAGTTTATCCGCTGCAGATTTGTCGATACCATCATTTGCTAATATTTTATACATCATATCACCTATAATTTCCAAATATCTTCTATTTCAGCTAATAGTGCAAGTAAATCTTCTTCTTTACGATCTGCCATGGTTGCGATTCTGAATGCTTTATCTTTTAAATCCCCGTAACCATTACTAATCATAAAACCTCTATTCATTAATTCTTTATTTAAATCTCCAACACTGTTACCTTTTGTATTAAGAATAGTTGTTACTGTATTTGAACGATATCCATCAAGCGCAAATAAATCAAAATGCTTAATTGCCCATGCTTGAACAATTTTAGCTAATTTTTCATGTCTATCAAATCTATTTTGAAGACCTTCAACATTTAAAATCTTATCCAATTTATAATCAAGTGCCCACATATGTGGAGTTGATGGTGTAGTTGGATATTGATAATTCTTTTTAGCTCTATTTACAACATTTATTAGATCTAGATAAAATCCTCTATTTTCAACTGTTTTAGCTCTTTCAATAGCTCTTTCAGAAACAGATGCAAGACTAAATCCTGGTGGAACTCCAAAACATTTTTGAGTTGATGATAAACAAATATCAATATTTGATTTATCAACTTCAATTTTAGCGCCCGCTAAAGAACTAACTGCATCTACTAAATAGATAACATCTGGGTATTTTGCTATAACTTGTCCGATTTCATATACAGGGTTCATCAGTCCAGCTGATGTTTCATTGTGAGTAACTGTGACAACATCATATAATCCAGTTTTTAAAGCTTCTTCTACCATTTCAGGTGTTGTAGGGAATCCTGGCTCAGATTTGAAGATATCTGCTGGTATGTTATTTGATTGTGCCATTTTAAACCATCTATCTCCGAAAGCTCCAACACTAAATACTGCGGCTCTTTTCTTAGTACATGATCTAATAGCCATTTCCATAACTCCACTTCCTGATGAAGTAGATAAAATTATGAAGTCTTTTGTGTACATTAATTTTTGTAAATTATCTGATATTCTCTTTTGTAAATCACTGCAAATCTTACTCCTATGAGCAATTTGCGTTGTTGCTAATTTTTCTAAGACATCAGGCTCTACATTTACTGGGCCCGGAATGAATAATTTTAAATCCATAATATCTGTTCCTTTCATATTTAAGATTTCTCACAATATACATAAGCATTTTAACAAGAAAGTAGTATTAAAACAAGCGTTTTCAGAAAAAAAAATAACTTTTTTTATTCTAAAATATAAACCGCTAATTTTAGCTGTTTTTCGGTGAAAATAATTCATTAAATTTAAGAATTATCATGAAAATACTTTCATATGTATTTTTTGTGATATTTTTATGTTTAAAATTTGCAATTTAACTACTAAAAATATTCCATTTTAACTATTGATTAAATGATATTCAAGAGGTACTACATTCTTACTATTGATTTAATGATATTCAAATGGTAATATATTATTAACTTTTGATAAATAAGGAGGATATTATATGAAATTATCCAATCGTATTAAATTAATGCAACAATCACCTGTTAGAAAACTCGCACCAATTGCTACAAGAGTTAAAAAGGAAGGTAAAAAAATATTCCATTTGAATATTGGACAACCAGACATCGAAACTCCCAAAGTTTTTATGAATGCAATTAACAATTATGATACAAATATTATTAAGTATTCATTTTCACAAGGTGAACCTGTTTTAATTAATGCTATAAGAGATTATTATGCTAGAGATGATATCCATTTTGACGAAGATGAAATACTAATTACAAATGGAGGTTCTGAAGCGCTAACTTTCGCCACTATAGCAATTTGTGATCCAGGTGACGAAATACTTGTTCCTGAACCATTTTATACAAATTATAATGGTTTCACTGGAAGCGTTAGTGTCTCAATTAAACCAATTACTACAAAAGCTGAAAACGGATTTCATTTGCCAAATAAAGAAGATATAGTTAAACTTATTACTCCAAAAACAAAAGCTATCTTATTTTCTAATCCCGGAAATCCAACTGGTACAATACTTACTCAAGATGAACTCGAAATGGTTGCTGAAATTGCAGAAGAACATGATTTATATGTTATTAGTGATGAAGTATATCGAGGATTTGCATACGATGGGCTAAAAGGAATATCAATGGGATCTATCAAAAAAGTAAGTAACAGAGTAATTATTATTGAAAGTGTTTCAAAAAGATATAGTGCTTGTGGGGCAAGAATTGGTGCAATAGCATCAAAAAATAAAGAATTAATGCAGAATATCTTGAAACTATGTCAAGCTAGACTTTGTGTTGCTACTTTAGAACAAATAGGA
>CAYVZR010000082.1:0-5116 GCA_964456195.1 uncultured Candidatus Izemoplasmatales bacterium
GTAAATCATTATTATATAAATCATCTATCTCTGTTAAATGAAAATGATAATCACCAAGTTTTTCGATATCATTCAGTAATTTCTTTGTCTCTTCTCCTATTAAAAAGCCATCATGGAGTAAAGACTTTATTGGTAATACTGAAATTTTCATAATATAACCTCTTTCTTAATAACAATTATATCCTTATTATAATTCTTACAATAACATTAATCTTTCCTTTTCATCTTTGGGTAATTTCTCTAAAGCATATCTAAATGCAGTTCTAGATATTCTAGAAACATTATTTTCTAGAAACTTAACTACTGCATCATGATACTTCTTACATGATTCTTTTAATAACCAACCATATCCCTTTTGAACAAGATAGTGTGGATCATCTATTAATAAATTACATATATTAAAAACAATCTTTTCTTCTAATAACCCTTTTCTTGCAGGAACTATTAAAATAACTGCAGCACTTCTTCTTACAGCAAATTTCTCATGTGTTATCCATTTATTTATTCTACTCAAATTACCTGGATACTCCATCAATAAATACTGAAATGCATGAGTCATAAAATCATCGCAGTCCCACCAGTCTTCAATATACTCGTATAACCATTTTTCAAAAACAGTAAAAGTGTTTTTATCAAACTTTTTACGACTATAAAATACTATTTCATAAGCGATTATTGTCGCTGCTCTTGTTCTTTTGTTTAATAAAGATTCACATAGGCTATATATTTCAGAAATATCTAAATCACTTATTTCCTTTTTATACTTTTTTGCTACATCTCTAAATAGTCTTGTTTTCCTACCCATAATTTCATTCGTATCATTTAAAATATTCTTTAAAAGATCCATTTTATTTCTTTCTATGTAAAAAAATCTCAAGTACTCCATTTTCATATTTACAGTCATAGCTATTTATTAAAATGCCTAAAGTATGTAATTCACATACACTGCCTTCATCTCCCATTAACTCCCAACCATATTCTTCTAATTCATAATCTCTATTACAAACCATGTCTTGTTTGAATTGTTCAAATAGTTTAATGTTATTTGTTTTAATAACTATTGTGAATAGTGTTTCTTTTTCATTAATTAAAAGTGATGATTGAATCTCTTTTAAACCTTTTTCTAAAAAGTAAGCAAAAACTTCTTCTATGATTTTTGCGTTTTTCATATTTTCATGAAGTGTCATGATTTATCTCTCCTTTTAAATGAACTAATAATAGTCGTGACAAGCACAGCCGTGAACGCTGCTGCAAAACCATTACTATATAGTAATACTCCGCCATGTAATTGCCCTATACTCATTGCAATTGGTAAATGTAACATACCTGTTAATATTCCGACTATAACACCATGTTCTCCTGCTATTGGAGCAAGTGCTGTTGAAAATATAATAGCCAGTACTACTAATATACTTAGTTCAATATCCAATATTAAACAAAGTATTAAAACACCTAACATTGGTGGAATAATATTTCTAACATGTTTCCCAAAAGCACTAAATCCAAGTATTGTGATAAGCCCACCAATAACCGGACCATTCATATGAATACCAAGTATTAGCAACACACTCAATGCAGCAAGCCCTGTTAATCCGATATTAATCATTGTTAACGCTTCATTTTTATTTCTAGTAAAGTCTGTTACTGCTCTTCCACTTAACTTTAAAATCTTGAAGTAATCTTTTAATGGGTCTTTATTTAAGACTAGTCCTGTAATTAAAAAAGTTAAACAAATTATTATAAACAAGTATAAAAATAAAATATGTTGATCATTTGTATAAATTAAATTAGTAGTTATTTCTAAATCTAATAACTTAAATATACTAAAATATACAAAAGTTAATATACCACTTGCAAATCCTACGTTATATAAATTGTATCCACGGTGGAAAGCAATCACATGAGAAGATAATTCAACAAGTAGAAATCCAGAAATTACCCCAACAAATATACCAAGTGGAATACTATAAAATAACGGGAACCCCATACCAAACATAATAACACTAGATATTGGGCTAAGACCTGTTGAAAACAAAAAGACAACGATAACACTCTTTAATTTAATCTTCTTGTATCTTGCATACAATAATACACCTAAATAGATAATTAAAACATTAATGATGTTTTTACCAAAAAAGGCAAAACCACCAATAGTCATTATTCCTGCAAATATTGAGCCAGTAACCCTTAAATCTAATTTCCTAATAATGAAGTAAGTAATAAGCATCAAAGACCCAGAATTAAACATAGCTGGTCCGACTCCACCTACAACCACATAATCAGTTAATAAAATACTTTTACTAACTAATATTCTTCCATATCCATTAAAAAACTCACTTAATGGTTGAAGAAAAAGTGATAATATAATAAATGCTGATGCAATATATGGTACTAACATATTTTGAGTTAATCTTTTTCTCATAACATCACCCCTCTATATGTATTTTAAATTTATACAAAAGATAAGTCTATATTATTATATCATATGTTATTAGATAGAGAAGCGTATAAATCCTGAAAGTAATAACATTCACCAAATTAAAGTCTAACAAAATTTCAATAACTATAAAAAGAAAAGAGATATCCGAAGATATCTCTATAAATTAGAATCCGTATGCAGCGCTGGAAAACGCTACTGGAAACTAAAACTGCTCTAGGACCCGTTAATAGGTTAGAAGCCCATATGCTAAGACGGCAATCAAAGCATACTTTAAATCCTAGTGCTTAATTATATTATCATAATAATATATAAATGCAAATGTTTTTGCATATAATCCTTACAATAATAATAATTCAAAAAAAAAAGCCGTAAACGGCTTTTTTAAATTCGTACTATAAAGTTACGATATTTTCTGCTTGAGGACCTTTTTGTCCTTCAACTACGTCGAAGCTTACTGCTTCTCCTTCATCTAAAGATTTGAAACCATCTTTTTGAATTTGTGAGAAATGTGCAAAAACATCTTCTCCATTTTCACTTGTGATGAACCCGAAACCTTTTTCAGCGTTAAACCATTTTACTGTACCAGTCATGTATGTTACCTCCTATTTTATATTTGATTGATTACTTAGTTCAATATAATTTTAGGTAACATAGTTATCTTAATTTTTATTTCACTTATATATTCCATCTACTACATAATACACCATTTATTGAATAAAGCAATACTAATATGCATTTCTTTTCTACTTTTATAATAATTTCCAACTTAAAAGATCGTAATATTGCTCTAAAATCCTTACTGCTCAACAAAAACTAATCAAATTTAAAATAAATTAAATTTGTTATTGCGTACCACACAGTAATGTGATACCATATATATATGTGTAACACACAATAAATACTTTTGGGAGGATTCAGATCATGTTCAAACACAACTTTATGAAAGATAAAAATTTTATTCTGTTATTCTTTGGTAACCTAGTTTCAGGAGTAGGTAGCCGAATACACGGTTTTGGTATTTCACTCTTTCTACTTGATTTAACTGGCAGAGCGGGTTCAATGGCAACTTACATTGCGATTTGGTCATTCATTATTTTTGTAATAGGGCCAATAGCAGCAACTTTCACAGATAGATGGAAACAAAAAGTAAAAGTATTATATGTTACTGATTTTGGTAGAGGGGTAATTTATTTACTAAGTGCTCTTGGAGTTTACTATTTTACTAGTATAGGAAATGAACCGATGGTTCTTACAACTATATATACTTTATTAGTATTTATTGCTGTTCAAACAGCTTTCTTCGCTCCAGCTGTTACTTCACTTATCCCACAACTTGTTGATAGTGAAGAATTAGTTGCGGCTAGTTCAATTATGCAAATTACTAGAAGCATCCAAAATATAGCTGGGTTATTCCTTGGTGCACTTCTATATCTCAACTTTGGTATTGTTATACTAATGGCAATTAATGCCATCAGTTTTATTTTATCAGCAATATCTGAGATGTTCATAAGCAATGAGGTTCCAAAAAATAACCATCGATTAAATAATGATGACATGGAAGAAAAGATTTTCAGTGAAAATAGATTAGTTCATGAAGCAAAAAGAGTTTATCATGATTTAAAAGATGCAGTTACTTATATATTTAGAGATGCAAAACCGATATTAATGGTTACTATAATTATATTAATCAGTTCTACTCTCATAGCCCCATGGTTCGCAATAGGTGTCCCATATATGATAAAGGAATATTTCACATTCTCAAGTTTTAGATCAGACTACATTTTAGCATCAAGTGAATTTATAGAATCTATTGGAGTTATACTTGCAAGTCTAATAGTTGCTCAACTTGCAAAAAAATTCAAAATATATCAACTATTTAGATTTGGTGGAGCAGCATTTGTTGTGATTGGGATTAGCTATTTTGTAATTATTAAATCTTTTGATACTGCCGTGATTACAGAAAATTGGTTTCTTATCTTATTTATGTCAACCAATTTTATTTCCGGAATGGTTAATGCTGTAATTAATGCTCCTTTAAATGCATCAATACAAAAGTATATCGATCCAAATAAAATCGGTAAAGTTGTAATGATTATAGATTCATTTGGAGGGTTGTTGTTCCCTCTAACCGCTCTTCTAGCTGGTTACTTGATAGATTACCATAGTTTATACTATCCGATGATAATGATGATTGTAGCAATGTTTATGATGACATTCATCGCATTTAAATCAAAAGCTATAAAAGAGTTAATATAAGAAAAGTGTCAAAAGAATTAATTATTCTTTTGACACTTTTTATTAGACTGTTATATATTTATTCATGATTTCTTTTTTTAAGAATTAGAATATAATGTTCATCTTGAGTTTTTTTAGTTAACCAAGTATTCACTTCAGTTAACAATTTAATGATTTCATCCCTGTGCTGTAAAACTGATTCCAAGTCGATATGTGAATCATAGGTTCTTAATTTTAATATATCGTCTACTTCATCTTGAGTTTTACAATTTACTAAGTCTACTGATGCGGTAGTAAATTCTTCCATTACGCGCGACCAATCTGATGAAGATATTTTGTTTTTTGTACTCATGCTATACTCGCGATATTTATCAGCAATAATTCCTTCAATATACTTGAATTCATTAAATTTTATATGAATTGAACCATCTGCTTTTCTTC
>CAYVZR010000083.1:0-4990 GCA_964456195.1 uncultured Candidatus Izemoplasmatales bacterium
AAAAAAAAGGCTATAAATAGCCTTTTTATTTTAGTGTACTACCTGTTTTGATAACTTTTGAGTCAAACTTAGCAGTTGAAAAAATACGACAATTTCTTTCGATTACTGTTCCTCTTGGAATAGTAACTCCACTACCTACAACATTAATACCACTAAATAATACTTCGGGGTTATCAATGTTTGGGGAAATATCTTTTCCATCACCAATAACAACGTTTTCTAAAATCTTACATCTTTTATCAATTATTGCTCGTTCGATATATGCACCAGGCATTATTTCTGTATCATTTAAGATTACAGAATCAATTACTGTAGCTCCAGGATGAATAATAACTCCTGGGCTTAAAACACTTCTCTTTACATTACCAGCAATAATACAACCATTTGATATAAGAGCTTGAGAAATAGTTGCTTTACTTCCTATTTTGACACTTGGTCTTTCTTCACTCTTTGTATGAATCTTCCAAGATTGGTCATACATATCTAGTTTAATCTTATCAACTGTAGTAGTAAGTTCAATACTTGCGTCTAAATATGCATCGTATGTTCCTACATCTTTCCAATAATCTTTAAAAACATATGTATATAAATCGGTTGTTTTAAGTAAATGAGGAATTATATGCTTTCCAAAATCTAGGTTTGGATCTTTTACCTTAGTTATCGCGTCAAGCAATACATCAGTATTAAAAACATAAATACCCATGGAAGCAAGATTACTATCTGCTTCTTTTGGTTTTTCAGTCCATTTAGTAATTTTATTATTTTCATCACTAGTTAAAATACCAAAATGATGTGTATCTTTCCAAGGAACTGGTTGTACAGCAATTGTAAGAGATGCACCATTCTTTTCGTGAAAATCAATCATTTTACGGTAATCCATTTTATAAACATGGTCACCTGATAAGATAAGAACATGTTTAGGGTTCTTTCTTTTAATAAATTCAATATTTTGTAATACTGCGTCTGCAGTTCCTGCATACCATTCTTTATATGGTTGGAGTAAACTAAGACTTGAATCTCTTCTATCTAAATCCCATTCTTTACCCATTCCAATATGTTCATTTAAAGATAAAGGCAAATATTGTGTTAAAATCCCAATATTATAAATTCCAGAATTAGTGCAATTACTTAATGTAAAGTCGACTATGCGATATTTCCCAGCGAATGGAACTGCTGGTTTAACTCTTTTTTCAGATAAGATATCTAGTCTACTTCCTCTTCCACCTGCGAGTATTAAAGCGAGGGTTTCCATCTTATTCCTCCTTCAGTTGTTCATATAATTTTAAATACTTTATAGCTGATTGTTTCCAACTAAAGTCTTCGTTCATTCCTCTTCTTACTAGCATTTTCCAAGTTGGTTTGTCTTTGTAAACTTCTAAAGCACTATTAATACCATGTTTTAGATCTTGTGAATCAAAGTTTTCAAATGCAAAACCTGTTCCTTCTTTTGTAAATTGATTAAAAGGTACGATACTGTCTTTTAACCCACCTGTTTTTCTAACTATAGGTATAGTTCCATATTTTAAACTTATTAATTGTGCAAGTCCACATGGTTCAAAGCGTGAAGGCATTAAGAACATGTCAGATCCTGCATAAATTTTTCTAGCTAATTCTTCACTGTATCCAATATAAACTCCAACTTTGGTAGGATATTTAGTTTTTAAGTGATTATAAAACTCTTCAATATCACTATCTCCACTTCCAAGTAATACAAATTGTAGTTTATTAGTTTTGATATATCTTTCCATTGTATGTTTCATTAGGTTGAATCCTTTTGTTTCAGTTAATCTTGAAACCATACTTACAATTGGTAAATCATTTTCTTCAAGACCAAAAAATTCTTTTAAAACTTTTTTATTTTCTCTTTTACCTTTTATATAATTATGAGTGCTGTAGTTATAGGCAATACTTTTGTCTATTTTTGGATTGAAGTTTTCATAATCAATACCATTTATGATTCCATATAAAGAATTTTCTCGGCATTTAATTATATTGCTCATTCCAAACGCGAAATAATGGTGTAGTATTTCTTTCGAATATGTCTCAGATACTGTAGTTATGTAATCAGCTGTATTAATTCCACATTTTAAGAAATTAATGTGGTCATTAAATTCAAGTTCGTTACCATATTCAACATCTAAATACTTAATCAAGAGTTTAGAGAAAACGCCTTGGTATGCGATATTGTGAATTGTAAAGATTGTTTTCATGTGTTTGTATTTGTCTAAATGTTTATATTTTACATTGAAAATATAAGGTATTAAACCAGTTGGCCAATCATTAGATTGGATAATATCAGGATAATAATCAAGGTGTTCAAACATCTGCATAACTGCATTGTTAAAGAAACCATATCTTTCTCCATCATCATAATGACCATACAAAGTATCACGATAACCAAAGTAATACTCATTATCAATGAAATAGAATGTCACTCCATCAAGTTTCATTGATTCAATTCCACAATACTCTTCTTTATCCCCTACTGTTACGCGGTAATTGCAGATAGGAACAAGTTGCTTTTGAAACTTTTCTTTTGTTATACCATGTTTTGGTAATACTACTCTTGCATCAACGCCTAAAGCCACTAGTTCTTTAGGTAGTGCTCCGAGAACATCAGCTAATCCTCCTGTTTTAGAAAAAGGAGTTGCTTCGCTTCCAACAAATAAAATTTTCATAACTTCGCCTCCATCAATTTTAATTATAACAAAAAAAGTGTAATTCTTTAACGAATATTAAAAAAAAAGACACAAATTTGTGTCTTTTTACAAATAACCCGCAATTCTATCTTTAATTGATAGTCCAATAATAATACATAATGCAATTGAAATAGCCATATATGGTAAGTTATAAAAAATGAATGAGTAAATAAACGCTCCTTCACTACCAGCATATTGTCCAAAGAATATCATACCACTAAAACCATGCATTAAATATCTGGCAAATCCACCTAACAAGATTCCTTTAATAAAAGCTGAATTCTTTTTAAATGCTATATCTTTATAGTAACCTGCGAGTCCTAAAACAGAATATGCAAAGATATAATCAAAGAAAATAGACCCCCAGTGGATAACAAATCCATTTAATGCAAAGTTAATAACTCCAAAAATAAATCCCGCAATAAATCCATCTTTAATCCCATATTTAAAAGCAATCAGGAATATTGGTAACATTCCAATACTTGCTGCTCCTCCAAATGGCATATGTAAAAATGGTATAAAAGTTGATATTGCTTCTAATACTCCTGCAACAGCAATCAAAACTGCTATTTCAGTAATTCTTCTAGTTTCTTTCATATTTCCTCCTTGAAACAATAAAAAATACCTTTGGAAGTACCAAAGATAAAAGGTTATATACATATATCCTATTTTGGCATTATCCAATAAGTTCGGTCGACATTGATATGCCCTCTCAGCTTGATTCAGCTCCCGTAATTTCATTTACAATTTATTATATCACATTAAATATTATGTGCAACCAATAGATGTTCTTATTTCGGTGATAAAAAAAATATGTAAAAAAAATGACCATATTAGTGAATATTATGGTCATTTTTAGTATTTAGAATATTATTCAGTAATAATTTCAAAGATGATAGGTTTTTTATCTACTTTTTCTGTTGTAATTACGAAAGCTGTGAAAACATCATCAATAATGTGAGAAATTTTTTCTTTATTGTTGTAAATAAGTGCTAATGTTTCACCTTTATTAACTTTATCTCCAACTTTTTTCTTTAGGACAATTCCAACATCTGGATCAATTGGATCTTCTTTAGTTTCTCGACCGGCTCCAAGTTTCATTGCTGCAATACCGATAGATAGTGCATGAATTTTTTTAACAAATCCAGATTCTTTAGATTTTACTTCAATAATCTCTTTTACATTAATGAATGTGTCCAAGTTTTCGATAAATCCGCCTTGAGCACTTATTAATTCCATTTGTTTATCATATGCTTCATTATTATTTAGTTTTTCTTTAACTAATTTCTTTGCTTCTTCTAAAGTTTTTGTAATTCCACCGCTATAAACCATATAACTACTAATTTCAATACAGAGGTTAGTTAAATCTTCTGGTCCATTTCCTTGTAATGTTTCAATTGCTTCCTTAACTTCTAGTCTATTCCCAACAGCATAACCGAGTGGTTGAGACATGTCAGTTATAAATGCTACTACTTTTTTACCGAATGATTTACCGATATTGACCATAATATGAGATAGTTCTCTAGCCTCTTCAATCGTCTTCATAAAGGCACCTTCGCCTATTTTTACATCTAATACAATTACATCACTACCACTAGCAAGTTTCTTGCTCATGATACTTGATGCAATTAAAGGTATGCTTGGAACAGTCGCAGTTACATCTCTTAAGGCATATAGTAATTTGTCAGCTGGAGTTATCTTAGCCGTTTGTCCTGCTACTGCAATTCCGATTTTATTTACTTGAGCAATAAAATCTTCAATTTCAATATCAATTGATAAACCTTCAATACTTTCAAGTTTATCAAGTGTTCCACCAGTATGGCCAAGTCCTCTTCCGCTTAATTTAGCGACTTTTGCACCTGCAGCTGCTACTAATGGTCCTAGCACTAAAGTAGTCTTGTCACCAACACCACCAGTTGAATGTTTATCAACTTTGATTCCATCAATTACACTTAAATCAATAGTTTCACCACTATTAAGCATTGCTTCAGTTAAAGCACTGCTTTCATCGTTTGTCATTCCTCTAAAATATATAGCCATTAATAAACTACTCATTTGATAGTCAGGAATACTTTTATTAACATAATTTTCAATAATATATATTATTTCTTCTTTTGATAGTATATTTCCGTCTCTTTTCTTTTCAATAAGATCTACCATTCTCATTTTATCAGCTCCTAGAGATATATTATATCATAAATGAACTACAGAACAAAGGTAGATAAATCTATCTTTTAAACGTAACTTATCCAAATAGATAAGTACGTTTTGGTGTGTTCACACCACTATAC
>CAYVZR010000084.1:0-4921 GCA_964456195.1 uncultured Candidatus Izemoplasmatales bacterium
CTAAATTAGTTGAGAATGCTAATAACTCATTAATGTATATCGTTACTATTTTAATTGGTATCACAGTTGGAGCCACTACAAATGGACAAACATTCTTGACTTTTCAATCATTAACCATTATTGGTTTAGGATTAATTGCTTTTGTATTTGGTACAGCTTTTGGCGTTATATTTGGAAAAATTATGAATAAATTTAGTAAAACACCAGTGAATCCAATGATTGGCGCTGCCGGAGTATCCGCAGTACCAATGGCTGCGAGAGTGGTTCATAAAATGGGATTAGATGAAGATAAGACTAACTTCTTATTGATGCATGCTATGGGTCCTAATGTTGCTGGAGTAATCGGATCTGCAGTAGCTGCAGGTGTGTTTTACATGTTATTTTCTTAAAAAAACATAAAAAGTGCTTAATATAAGCGCTTTTTTTTGAATATAAGATTACGATTGAAATTGATACATATTAAAAATTAAAGCTTAAAATTAAAAAACATCACAAAACTTACAAAATCACTTCATGATAGCGACACTTTTATATTTTATAATAATAGGTGTTAAAGCAAATATATTTTTCATTATCCTCTCCTTTATCTGGTAAATAAAGGAACATAATAAGCACTGAAAAGTGCTTTTTTATTTGGGCTAATATGATAGAATATTAACAAGAGGTTATTTTATGACAGAGTTCACTGAAGATGTAATTGAGATTATTAAAAGTATTCCTAAAGGGAAAGTAATGACATACGGTCAAATAGCAGCTTGTGCTGGTAATCCTTGGGGCGCTAGACAAATATCAAGAATTCTAAGTTCAATGTCAAAAAAATATGATTTGCCATGGCATAGAGTAATTAACTCAAAAGGAGAGATTAGTTTAAAAGGTGAAGAATATCTTATCCAAATGTCTATGTTATCTGATGATAGTGTAGAAGTTGTTAATGGTAAGATTGATTTAAAAAAATACCTTTATCAATACACACAACAAAACAAGAAGAGGGAAATATGAAAATACTCAAATACAAAGAAAGTTTTAAAATAAGAACCTATGATGCTAGTTTTAATAGAAAAGCATCTCCAATAAGTATTCTTGGTTTTTTAGAAGAAGTAGCTACTAATCACGCTAAAAATATAGGCTTAGGTTATCAAGATTCAAAGAATAATGGCTATTATTGGATTCTTAGAAGTTCTAAATTTGAACTAACTAGACTACCAGAACTCAATGAAGTTGTAGATATTTATACATGGCCAGCTGGATTAAAGGGATTAAAAGCATTAAGAAGGTTTAGCGTGTCTATAAACGGAGAAGTTATTGGTTCAGGTTATCATTACTGGCTAATGATGGATATCTTAAGAAAAAAACCGATTATAGCTAACAATTTTACTGAAATAATGGAAAAAATGCCTATTGGTGAAGAGGATTTCTTTAAATTAAATAAAATTAGAACACCGGAAAATATGGATTACTCATATAAAAAAATAGTTATGCCAAGAGATATTGATTGGAACATGCACGTAAATAATGTACGATATTCTGATATTGTATATAATGCTATACCAATAGAAGTATTAAAAAAACATACTATTCTAAGTTTCCACATTGACTACTTAAAAGAGTGTAAACTAGATGATCAAATAGAGATATTTTATAAAAAAGAAGAAAACACAGTATATGTAGAAGGTAAAAAAGATGAAATATCAATGTTTAAAACGGTTCTAGAACTATCCAATTAAATAATAACTAAAAAAAAGCATGGAAATTTTCCATGCTTTTATAAATATGTTCAACATAAACTATATTACAAAATTACCATCTTTAAATATTACAACTTCTTTGCCATCTTTTGTAACACCCATTACAGATAAATCAGGGCTACCAAACATGAAATCAGAATGTGCCATTGAATTATTGTATCCTATTTTAGCTAATTCTTCTGAAGATGTTTCAGGTCCATTTACTACATTGGTAACATAAGCTCTACCTAAAGCCATATGACAAGATGCATTTTCATCAAATAAGGTATTGTAGAATAAGATTCCAGAGTTAGATATTGGTGAATCATAACTAATTAAAGCAATTTCACCTAAATATGAACTTCCTTCATCAAATGTTACTAAATTTGTTAGTACATCTTTATTTTTTTTAGCTTCATAATTTACTACTTTACCATCTTTAAACTCAATCCAGAAATTTTCAATAAGTTTACCTTGGTAGTTTAAAGGTTTAGTAGCTACTACTTTACCATTTACTCCGTATTTATGAGGCATTGTAAAGTTTTCTTCAGTAGGTATATTTGGATTAAATAAAACATTTCTAGGATCTAGTTCTCCACCACCAGCCCAAATATGATTATCAACAAGTTTAACTGAGATATCAGTACCTAAACTGTTTTTAAAATATAATGTTTCAAATCTATAATCATTTAATATTTTATTATGTTTTAACATTGCTTCATTATGTTTATTCCATTCTTCAATTGGGTCGTTATCAGCGGTAACTCTAGAAGCATCTAAGATAGCTTTCCATAATGCATCCATTGCTTTTGTTTCATCTAAGTTAGGGAAAACTTTCTTAGCCCAAACTTTATTTGGCGCAGCAATAATACTCCATTGTGATCTCGAAGCCATCATGTGGTCGTAATAAAAAGATAAAGCCCTTCTAGTAGCGATTCCCCCTGCTTGTAATTTCTTAGGATCTACATCTACATTTAAATCAGGAATAGGTGATGAAATAGAAATAGCACACCCATTACTATTGATGAAATCTTTGTATTTATCAATAATGTATCTTGGCACATTAGATAGAGATTCTATATCTCTATTAATGTATCCATATTTTGATACGTATTCATCAGTCCAGTTAACGATAACTTTAGAAGCGCCAACAAGATAAGCTTGTTTAACAACCTCTCTAGCTAACACATTATTTTCAGTTGATGAGTTAACAAATACCATTTGTCCTTTTTGTACATTTGCCCCAATAACAACGGCTAATTTTGCATATTTTACTAGTATATCATTATTAATCATATTATCAGTCCTCTCTGTTTAAAATTATAGACTAATACTATCATATAATCAATAATTTTTTTTTAATGTTGCTTAAAAAAACATGTAAAAAGCATTCTTTTAAGTTAACTATGTAATACGTAAGTATTTTTTCTATTTTGATATGTTATAATTACAAAAGGTGAAATTTATGAGATTAGCAATATATGATTTTGATGGTACTTATATGAAATCCCAAGTTCTTCGACTGATATTTAAGTTTTGGAAAGACCAAGGATTAAATATGAAAAAATATAAGAAGGTATGGAGAACTATTATGTGGCGTTACTTCCTTCATAAATATAACTTATTTGGTTGGAACAAACGAACGTTCAGAGCTAATGCTATGGCTCTTACTGTTGAGTTATTTAAATCAGTGGATAGAGACGTTTTAGATAAATTTTTAAATGATTTATATATTCATCTTCAAGAGTATGTGAATCAAGATATGAAGAAACAACTTCAAAAAGATAAAGAAGAAGGATTTTATACAATTCTTCTAAGTGGTAATTTTGATATTATATTAGCCCCATTTTTAAATGAAGGATTTGATGAAGTTATTGGAAGTGAAGTCCTTGTACATGGAGCGCTAGTTTCTCCTAGTGAAGTTGAGATTATAATTCACGATATTAAGGCAATAAAAATTAAAGAAAAATTTCCTGAAGCTGATTATAAAAACTCAAAAGCTTACGCTGATTCAGACTATGATTTACCAATATTAGAGATTGTTGGTATTCCTATTGTTGTTAATCCGGATGAAGCTTTATTGACGATAGCCAAAGAAAGACATTACAAAATTTTTGAGAAGGAGAAGATAATATGAAAAAAATGATTTTGTATAACATTATTTTATTATCTTTATGCGCTCTGTTCTTTGTATTAGATATTTTTGTGGTTGATCGGATAACCAGGTTCTTGTTTATAACGCCAATAATACTATTATTTATAGAAGCGGGCGTATTTCTATTCACTTTTAAGCATTTTAAAAAATCATCTTTAAGAAATATCAGAATAGTTTTAGGAATCTATTGTTTACTTGCTATAGCAATATTCACTGCAATCAAGATATATACTGGTATTACAGGGTATGAGTTTATATATTATGGCTATTCACCATTACTTATGCCATTTATTATTTATCCATCTATTCTTTGGGTAATGATTAGGATAATGACACTTAAGGTAATGATTAATAACCGTGGTTTCATAGCTATAGCAACAACTATTTTGACAGTAGGCATTATGGGATTTAACGGATTAATTTTGATTTTTGGGTCTTCTGAAGTTGAAATAATTGATAATCCAAGTGGTGAAAATGTCGTTTATGTTACCGAGTATGGATTCTTTCAATCATGGACTATAGAATATACTCAAAAAAACATACTCTTTATGGAGTATGTAGATTCAATTGATTAATAGAAATAAAGCAGATTATTTAAATAATCTGCTTTTTTTTAATTAACTATTTTTGTCATTGAATTTATATTATCCATAAACCAAACAACTGTACCATCAACACCAGTTGTATCTTCAAGTATGTTAAGTAATTCGCTGAGTGTTACGACTTTATCTTTGTATTCACGATATAGAGCTTGTAAGAATAGTTTTAATTCTTCGTAATCGCCATCCAAAGAATTATCTAGAAAATACTTATAAAGAGTAGGACCATGATAGTAGATTATGAATCCATAATATTCTCCATATTCATTAACTTTTCTTAACATTGACGTATTCTCTTCGGCTTGCCAATGCGGATAGAAACGAATTAGATTTGAGCTCCTACGTAGATAGTATGAATTCGCTGCATTTTCTCCATATGTTTCGTAGTAATATATTCCTGTTACAAATGTAGTTAACGCCTCATCGATAAAAGAGAAGTCAGA
>CAYVZR010000085.1:0-4913 GCA_964456195.1 uncultured Candidatus Izemoplasmatales bacterium
ACCATATCCTATTAACATGTTTGAAGAAGGAGTTTTCTAGGTATTACTAGATAAAGAATGTCAACCGTTTGGTTGACATAACAAACTTGATTTATATTCTTATTTTTTTGTAAACAAAAACCCGGGATTATTACAGTAGTAAAGAAAACTGCTAAATTCCAGGATCATCATTATTTCTACAAAAATAATAACACTACTCCTGAAAATGCAGCCACAGAAGCTATAATCTCAATAATCTTAACTTTATCCTTAAATAACCAAATAGAAAAAGGGATAATTAAAATAACATTTAACTGTGCAATTGTAGTAGAAACTCCGATAGTAGTATATCTCATTGCGAGTAAGCTACTACTAACTCCTAAAAATGGTCCAAATATACTTCCTATGATAACATATTTCATTGCTACTTTATCTTTTAAAGCACCAAATACATTGCCCCATTCTTTCTTAATACTAATATATATAATAAAAGTAAACAAAGCTGCGATTACTCTCATTTGAGTTGCTTCAAAAGCTCCCAAGCTTTCACCCATGCCTAATTTACTAAATACTAAACCAAAGCTTTGAGCAACAGCTCCTATAAATGCGAATGTAATTCCTTTTATAACATGTGGCTCAAATGTCTTTTTTTCAGATCTTTTAGATAATACTACAACACTAATAGCGCTTAAAGTAATAACCATTCCAAGAATAGTAAGAAAATCAAATATCTCATCAAAAATAAAATATCCAAGAATAGCAGTCATAATAGGTACACTGCAATATATCAACAAGGATATTCTTCCACCAATATCAACAAAAGCTTGGAATAAAAACAAGTCCCCTATTACTAATCCGATTACTCCAGATATTAATAACATATTCCAAGAATATGCTCCAACACCAATAGGAATAAATGATCCAGTCATAATAAATATTGTCGATGTTAATAAAACCATACCAATTACTAATCTAATTATATTAACAGGTAAACTACCTACTCTTTTACCTGCATTTTCAAACCCAATAGCAGTAAATGTCCAAAAAAAAGCTGTACCCAAACTAATTAATTCACCAAGAATCATAAAGACACCTACTTTCTACTTTATTTATTGTATATCTTTAATAATAAAAGCGCAATATAAAAGAAGTGCAAACAAAAAGTAGATGACTTTTTATATAGCACCTACTTTGTTAAGTTAATGGTAACTTGAGTGTTTATTGCCTATTGAACATCTTTATGGTTAATAATTCCTTTTTGGATAAGTTTTTCAATGCTTTTCTCCATTGGAATACTTCCCTTTTTCTGATCCATAGTTAAATATGAATTCAATTGTCCAATTTCACCTTTACGGATAATATTAGATGTTGCAACTGTATTAATTAAAATTTCAAAAGCAGGAACAACGCCTCTACCATCAGCTGTTTTAATTAGTTTTTGAACAATTATTGCTTTTAATGAATCTCCGAGTAAATATCTGATTTGAACTGCTTCTTCTGGCCCAAAGAAACCAGTAATACGACTTATTGTTGATTTAACACTAGATGTATGAAGTGTTGATATAACAAGATGCCCTATTTGACTAGCTTTCAAAGCAGTTTCAATAGTATTTTTGTCTCTTAGTTCACCTATCATAATAATATCAGGATCTTGTCTTAATACACTAGTTAATCCCTCATCAAAACTACGTAAATCTGTTCTAATTTCACGTTGATGAATTATTGATTTTCGATTGTCAAAAAGATATTCAATTGGATCTTCAATTGTTATAATATGTTTTGAAAATTCTTTACTCATTTCCTTAATCATTGCAGCCAGTGTTGTCGATTTACCACACCCTGTAGGTCCAGTTACTAAAATAAGACCATTAGGCTCTTTTATTAAATCGAATAATAAATCAGGTAGGTTAAGTTCCTTAATTGATTTAATTTCATTGTTGATTACTCTTAAAGCAATTGCGATATTACCACGTTCATAATACACATTTGCACGGTATCTTACACCACCTAGTTCTCCACCTATATCTACTTGAAGTTCTTCTAGAAATAAGTCGTAACTTTCACCAGCTATTTTTTTAGCTAATTCAATAACTTCTTCTTTACTTGTTTTGATGTCTGATTTAACAATATCCTTATTAATACGGAATGCTATAAATTCATCAGTTGTAATATGAATATCACTTACTTTATTAGCTAATGCGTCTTGTAATAATTTTTCAATCATATTGTCACCTATCTTCCTTAATACAATTATAACAAATTTTTTGGTAATTCCATAAAAAAATTGTTATTGCCACAATTTATTATATGTTTCTTTATAACATTCATAGTTACAGCTTGATAAAAAATAGTTTAATCTCTTATTTTTAATTTACTAATGTGATGTTTTATACATATTAATAAATTTACTAAAAATTATAACTACAATTGTAATCAATCCAATTAAGGCTGATATTATAAAAGGTGATCCAACACTATGATAATTAAAGATAGTTTGGAAGAAACTGTTTATAAGAGGAGATGAAAATTGTCCTAAAAATGAAAATATTGATACAATTGCCAAAGATAAAGTTACATCGTTTTTAGAACTAACTAATGATGTTTGTAGATAAATCATCGGTGGTATAATTCCCATTCCAAAGCCCACAAATACTAACGAGATAGTTAGTTCAAGGAGGCTAGTTGAAAGACCAATACCAAGCATACCTAGAGTAAGTAAAATCAGCCCAGACAACACTGTTCCTCCTTTTAAAAATGAATTTAGGTAATGGAAAACCATTCCTAAAATAAAAGAAAGTAAAGATACAAGCGAAATTAATAATCCAGTAACAAACCCACCACCAAAATTATTTGTTGAAATAAAATATCCTAATCCTGCGGGCACAGCAAAAAAAGTAAGAATCATCATATAATGAGTAAATCCTAAAATCCATACATTTCTATTAATATGGATTTTATGAGTTTCTTTGGAGGGAATATCTTGATTTGGTAAATATAAGATAACTAAAATCAAAACAACAAAAGCAAGTATATAAACCAAGAAAGGATATCTCCATCCATACACTGTTAGTAAACCAGCTAATACTGTAGCTATTATTCCCCCTAGATTGTTAACCGCAGATGAGTACCCCATCATTTTTACTCTTTCTTTACCAGTAAACAAATCTGCGATGACACCTCTAGTTAAAGGAATAAGAACACCTATCCCAATTCCCATCAATGCTCTAAATGCTAATAGAAAATAAATTGAATTTTGTAATGCTCCACCAAGGCCACCTATAATATATAATGATAACCCTATATATAATAAATGTTTCCTTTTAATATAAAAAATCAATCTACCTGTAATCAAAGTTACAGGAATAATAAAGATAGCAGGTAAAGATATTACCATCTTAATCATCAATTCACTTGAATCACTAAAATATTCACCAATATAAGGCAAAGCTGGTGAAATCGCTGAACTTGACATAATTATTAGTAATGAAATACTTAGAATAGCGATTTTTTGTTTTTTATTCATTTATGTCACCATATTTTCTCTATTTATTGTTTAGAACAGTGTTTATATATTAAATAGAACAAAAACTAAGAGAATAATCTTAGCTGAAATAATATATATCTTTCATTTATTTGAGGGGTACCTTTTTTTCTATTTTCATTATACCAAATTTAATTAGATAAATCATTATTTCAAATACTTATCTTACAATTCGCAGATTAGAAATCAATTAAAAATGGCTCTAAATCATTACAATTATTAGAATTAATCATTAAAAAAACAAACTAAATCTATTAACATTTAATTATTTTATTATTATTGTTGACATATGCCCAAAATGTAATATAATGGGGTTGAGGGCATATGCCCAAAATAGAAAGGAGGCGTTATAATGCCTAGAGGAGATCAAAGTGGTCCTAATGGACAAGGTTCAATGACTGGTAGAGGACTTGGTGTATGTAACAATTCTAACACTCAATTTGTCGGACGTGGACGTGGAAGAGGACTTGGAAGAGGACTTGGAAATGGGAATTTCAATAGCAATGTTGGAAATCCAATAATCACACCTAGTATTGAAGATGAAAAAGCAATGTTACAAAACAGACTAGACGTACTTAATAATCAATCAAAAAAATAAGAAAAGGATGATACCATGCCTAGACCTACTATCATTAGATCCGTTCATGGATTACCACCTTATCGTTTATATGGGCCTCTAGATAATAGAAACAATACTGAAATTATTTTAATGAGTATTGAAGAGTATGAGACAATCCGTTTAATCGATGAATTAAATCATTCCCAAGCAGAATGTGCAGATGAAATGGGAATCGGTAGAACTACTGCCCAAAGGATATACAACAATGCCCGTAAGAAAATAGCCAACTGTCTAGTCTACGGTAAAACCCTTCAATTTGAAGGCGGAGACTACTTTATTAAAGGACAAGGTCAAGGTCGTAGACAGCAAGGTCGAGGCATGGGTAGAAATAGACAAAGATAAAATCTTATAAAAAAATAAAAGCCCATTTGGGAAGGCACTGAAAAAGTCTATGAGAATAATCATAGGCTTTTCTTATATTCAGATAAAGTTATACACATTTGGGGATAACTTTATCACTTTACGTCCTTGTTATGCTATTTATCGCACTTATATTGTGGTATAATAGTAGTATAGGCGGTGGTTTTATGTTGAAAACACAAACACAATTAAATATAAGTGAATTTTCTAGATTATATGATATTTTAGTAACTGAAGATAATGAACTAAGACAAATCAATCAACTGATTGATTTTAGTTTTGTTTACGATGAACTTAAAGATAAGTATAGTGCCACTATGGGTAGGGGTGCTGTTAGTCCGATTATGATGTTTAAATACTTATTGTTAAAAGCGATGTATCCAGTTAGTGATGTTGGATTGGTTAAACGTGCTT
>CAYVZR010000086.1:0-4804 GCA_964456195.1 uncultured Candidatus Izemoplasmatales bacterium
CCTGTTCTTCCTATACGGTGAATATATGTTTCTGGAACTTCTGGCAAATCAAAATTGATTACGTGAGATAATTCGTCTACATCAATCCCTCTTGCTGCGATATCAGTTGCGACTAGTACTCGTACTTTTTTCGCTTTAAATAAAGCAAGGGCTTTTTGTCTTGCACTTTGTGATTTATTTCCATGAATCGCATTAGCACGAATTCCTGATTCTTCTAATTGATGTACTATTTTGTTCGCACCATGTTTGGTTCTCGAAAATACCAAAACAGATTTTAAGTCTCTATTTTTTAACAAACTAACCAGTAATTTGACCTTTTTCTTTTTATCTACAAAATACACAGATTGTTTGATTATATCGATGGTTTCTTCTTCTGGAGAAACTTGAATTCTAACAGGGTTATGTAATATTTCGTTCGCAAGACTCATTATAGTTTTTGGCATAGTAGCTGAAAAGAACATAGTTTGTCTTTCTTTTTTAACCATTGCAACAATTTTCTTTACATCTCTTACAAATCCCATATCTAACATTCTGTCTGCTTCATCTAATACTAAGTACGAAACATTCGAAAGTGTCAGTTTTCCTTGTTGAATTAAGTCGAGTAATCTACCTGGGGTCGCAACTAAAATATCTACACCTTGATTCAAAATTTTAACTTGTTTTGACTGAGGGACTCCTCCATAAATTACTGATGTCCTTATATTTAGGTTTTTACCATATTCTCTAAAGTTATCATAGATTTGTATTGCTAGTTCTCTTGTTGGTGCAAGTACTAAAGCTTTGATTGTTCTTCTTGACTGTTCACGTTGTTTTTCTGCAAGCAGATTTTGTAAAATAGGAATCGCAAAAGCTGCGGTTTTTCCTGTCCCTGTTTGAGCGCTACCTAATATGTCTTTTCCTTGAAGTAACACTGGAATAGATTCAAATTGAATCGGTGTCGGCACTAAATATTCCTTGGTCTCTAATGCTTTTAAAATTGGTTCGATAATGTTTAACTCTTTAAATGTCATCAATTTGATTTCTCCTTTATAGTTCAAAATATACATTCAATCAAATTAATACTTATTTTAAATGTATAGTCAATATTGCTTTTAAATCATAACACATATAATTGCTTTTGTATGTCTAATTTACATATATGTTGTAATGCTTTCTAATATTAAAATAATTAATGCTTCACTTCAATCTTTGAATTTCGTTTTTGTCCCACTACGATACCAATAATAACAACTGTTCCAAATACCAATAACCAAAATACTTGTACTCCACCTAATTGTTCAGACTCATAAAGGGTTATTAATGTCATTACAAAAGGAATACAAAGAATCAACATTATGAATCTTGATACAAGTGTTACAAATAGATATCTTGAAAATGAGATATTAGATAATCCCATTGAATAATTAATAAGATATGCCGGACTAAGTGGAATCATCATAGCTAAAATATGTAACGTAGGATGAGTATTCTCTATCCAGTAAAGATACCTTTTGATTTTTTTATTCACTTTTCTATCTTCAATTGATTTTTTAGAAGAAACAGTTCTTAAAAATACAAATATAGTAATGGTAGCTAAACTAGTCCCTATATAGGTAAGTATAAATCCAATGGCCATTCCATAGCTTAAAATATTAAAAGATAGCATTAAAAACAATGGCACGATAGGAACTAATGTTTCAAAATAAGGTAACCCTATTGCTGCTGCTATCCCTAAACTAGAGTATATCTCTTTTACACTATCTATAAACTCAATTAGATCCGTAACTGTTATTTCAATTGCTAGTATATGAAGAATTCCCATAATATCTCCTTTAATCGTATAAAATAAATTTGCTTATCATATAAATTTTATCACAATCCAATAGAAAAGACATTATTGAATTGGATTTTGTTACAATTCACCAATATAAAAAACAAATAAAACTGCAGCAAAAAAGAGACAATTTTGTCTCTTTCAATTTTACAATTACTTATTTTACGACTTCACATAATATTTTTGATTGGAAATTAAGTTAATTTTAATGAAAGACATCAATTATCCGAAAGAAACAATAAAATAATTTCCGTCTTCTTTAACTAGATAAACCACGTCATAATTTTTATCAAATTGTATTGTGTCTCCTTCTTCCCAAATTGCATCTTCTTTCCACTCAACGTATAGTTCACAAACATCATCATATTCTTCAAGCTCATAACCTATTCTTTCTATTTCACTAAGATCTCTTATATTTGATAAATTTATAGTGAATATCCAGCTGTAAAAAGGTCCATTCTCTTTTGCTTCAAGCAAATAACTTTCACAAACATCTAAAAAATCTCCCTTAGCGATTCCCAAACAGTATTCATGTTCATCTACCTCTTCACCTTCTGCAGCTTTAGCATATGCGTCCAAAAACGATTGTACTACCTCCTCAGGATCATCATAACCTGTGGAATTACATCCAGTTAAAATCAGGCTAAACGATAATGCTAGGATCAAAAAGAAAAATGAATTTTATTATCTCTCATAAAAAATAGAAAAGGTAAATTACTTCCATATTATTCTCCAAGTAATTGATAGACAATTCAATTCTCTTTACGTTCTTTTAAAATTCTTTCTTTTAATGACTTATCGTATTTATTAATCTTTTGTCCTCTCTTAATCATAATAAAAACACCTCCATATTTACTATATTATGAAAGTGTTTTTTTAAAGTGCTTACTCAATGTGGTTCATTTTAACTACAACATTTTTAATATATCTTTTTCTTTAATCAACATCTATTGAATAAAATTCTGTAGTACTACTTCCCCAACCTCTAAAACCTGTATAGATTTGTTCTCCCTCTGCTTCATTTGCATATGTGTAAGCACCTATGCTTTCTCCATCAATAAAAAATTCTGCTTCTCTTGTGCTTGCATCGACATTCGTAACAACAATACTTATGTCATGTGTATCAGTCCACCAATCAGGATCTGCTGTTTTTGATGGTATTAAATCAGATTGTGAAGCTTTCAAAGTCCAAACAGAGTTTTCCTCACCACCATATGATCTCGGTCTTACAATTATTGCTCCCTCACCATATCCTCTATCAAATTGAAGAACTAATCCTTCATCTTTTGTTGGGTCATCATCTTTTAATATTGTATCAAAGAAAATCCCATATCCTCCTGTAGTACCTGAACTTAGTGCAGAACTAACATCAATAGAATATGTACTAGAAGAAATAGGAATAAATATTCTTGATTCTCCTGTAGAATTTTCTAAGTATCCATTATCAGTAGACCAATCTGACATGTCATATGATACTACACCATCTCCTGTTAAATCATCAAGAGAGTCAGAACTAAATGTATAGTTAACAGTTGATCCATTGTAATATCCATTTATTAATCCACCTTCAAGATACCACAATTGATCAGACACTTTCCATTCGAAACTAGCTCCTGATTGTTGTACTCTTATCATACTATCTAAATAGCCTTTTGTTACTAGTGATTGCATTCTCTCCCCATCAGAACTAATTCCGTCAAAAACATCAGAACCACTACTTGCATATTGTTGTGCATATTTCTCAGTTACTGTATTTAGTGTAGACAGATTAAAAGAATCTACATTTATTTTAGTTGTAGTTATTATTGAACTTACTTTTACAATTGTAAATGCTGCTAAGATACCCATGACAACAATTACAATGAGTAATTCGACTAGAGTCACACCTTTTTCGTTCATATAACCACCCCCTATTTATTCTATTATTACATTATAATTCATATTCTAACAACATAAATTACTAACGTCAATACATCTGGTTGGTGGTTAATATTTAATTAATAAGTAAGAATATATTTTGATGTGTTATCCATTTTAAAATTATTAGTACAATGATAAAAGTGTAATAAAAAATCGAGATTTATTCTCGATTTTTATTATTTTCATCTAATATCTTCATCATATATATATGTGAATTACTTTTGAAATACTGTTGTTGTTGTTTGGAGAAAACAGATTTGCTAACATCTATAAACCCTAGTCTCTTATATAAATTATAAGCTAAGATATTCGAATCTAATACTTCTAATGTTATATTTTTAAGGTTTTTCTTTTCAGCAATATTTTCTATTTCTTTAAAGAGCTTAGATCCAATCCCCATATTTTGGAATCTGCTTGAAACTACAATTCCATGAATATGTAATTCATCTACTTTTATTTTGTGTTCAAAAAACAAACCCATTTGTCTTACTTTTAATAACCTGATGAATCCATACTTCTTGATTAATTTAAATACACATAATTTATCTGCTTTTCCTACCCTCTTACCTAAATAATCCAAATGTGCTACACCAGCAATATGCCCCTCTGACTCTGCTACAATTACTCCTTCGTTAATTCTTCTAGGAATAGTTCCTGTATCAATAATTATACTTGTATTTATATCAATTCCTTTTTTTGTGTAAGGTTTCATCTTTAAATCCCATAATTCCATAGTTACTTTTAACATTTCCATAAAATCCTTTTCTTCATAGGGTCTTATTATTGTTTCCATAATATCCATTACATCCTTTCTAAAGTATGGTTTAGTTTTTTTTAACAGATCACATATATGCAAATCATATCATTTGAAAGGTTGTAGTACAAGTTTGTCTATTTTATTCCTTCACCCTGAACCAATAAATATAAGAAAAATAGAAAAGGCTTAAAAAGGCATACATAAATGGAGATTGTGGATTTTCAATCCAAAACTACACCAAAAAAGAGACTTAATAGTCCAATGTCATTCACTTAAGAAAAAACAAAGAGATCTTCTCACACATGATGTGAGGG
>CAYVZR010000087.1:0-4691 GCA_964456195.1 uncultured Candidatus Izemoplasmatales bacterium
GTAGAAAATGTATATCCTCGAGTAGATTATCTAAATATTCTTCCATTGAGAAGAGCAATCTATGAAACATTTGAAGAAAATATAATTCATGCGAATGGGATGAATAATATTTATGATATGGTGAATCAAAACATTATGCCTACTCCGGGTAGCGTAATGGAGTCTACAATGATTTTAAGAGAAAATTTAGGTAATATTATCACGATTGACATAGGTGGAGCTACAACTGATATTCATTCAGTTTCAATTCCTAGTGATGATTTTATCGAATTTCAAGAAGGCGAACCACTCTCTAAACGCACAGTTGAAGGAGATTTAGGATTATTTATTAATCATAAAAACGTATTAAAATTATTCAAAAAAGGTGAGATTTTATCAAAATTATCTATTAGTATGAAAGAATTCGACTCGTTATTAGAGGACTATTCGTATATTCCAGAGACAATATTAGAAAAGAAGTTTGTTTTTGAGTTAACAAAAAAATGTGCAGAAATTGGGCTTGATAGACATGTTGGTGATTTGAAAAAAGTTTATACATCTTCGGGACTAAAAATTATTCCGGACGGAAAAGACTTAACTCTAGTCGAATATATTTTATTAACAGGTGGAGCTTTGATAAATTTAGAGAATACTGAGCAAATTATATTTGATTATATTTCAAAGAATCCAACAAAACTACTACCAAGGAAAAATGTAAAAATATTACGTGATCATGATTACATTTTTGCTTCTGTAGGAGTTCTGTCATTAAAATATCCAGAAATAGCAATATTACTACTAAAGAAATCTTTAAGAATTGAGTGATGCTTATGTACCCTCGAATTATTATTAACAAGGAAAAATTCAGACATAACCTTAAACATCTACTTAATATTTGCCATGAGAGAGATATTTCAGTTATGGTAGTATCAAAAGTCTTTTGTGCTGACCATAATTTAATAAATATCATGATTGAAGAGAATGTTGATTATATTGCAGATTCAAGAGTAGAAAACCTAATAGGAATAGAATCTGATATTCCGAAAGTTATGCTTAGATTACCATCTATTGGTGATGCAAAAAAAATTGTGCAATATTCAGACATATCACTTAATTCAGAGCTCTCTACAGTGAAGTACCTCAATAAATATTCTGATGAATTAAATAAAATTCATGGGGTTATTCTTATGATTGACCTTGGCGACTTAAGAGAAGGTATTTTCTATGAAAAGGAAGTTATTGAGACTGTAAGAAAAATCTTAAAATTAAAGAAAATTAAATTAATCGGAATTGGAACAAATTTAACTTGTTATGGAGGTATAATTCCATCAAGTGAGAACCTTCAAAAACTTGTTGATTATAAGGATTTAATTGAAAGAAAATTTGAAATTGAGCTAGAGATTATTTCGGGAGGAAATTCAAGCAATTTAGAACTTCTTATTAGTGATAAACTACCTAAAGAGATAAATAATATTAGATTAGGCGAATCTATTGTTTTAGGCCGTGAAACTGCTTTTGGAAATTATTTAGATAGTACTTACGATGATGTTTTTACTTTAGAAGCCGAAATTATTGAGATTAAAGAAAAGCCTAGTGTTCCTATTGGTGAAGTAGGCATGAATGCTTTTGGTAAAATACCAAAATTCGTAGATAAAGGTAATGTACTAAGAGCGATACTTTCTATTGGTAAACAAGATGTTGATCATAATGAATTAATCCCATATGATACTGTCGATTTGATAGGGTCTAGCAGTGATCATATTATTGTAGATATAAGTGATTCTCAAAATATTTACGAAGTAGGAGACACGATGTTGTTCAAATTGACTTACTCTTCAATTTTGAGTTTAATGACATCAAAATATGTTACGAAATTCTATAAATAATATATACAGACAAACTTATGCTGAAATAAACCTATCAAATATGTATCAAAACTATAAAAATATTGATTATTTGTTAAAAGACAAAAAAGTAATTGCTGTTGTTAAAGCTAATGCTTATGGACATGGAGTTATTGAGGTAGTTACTTATTTAGTTAAACAAAAAGTTGACTACTTTGCTGTTTCTCTATTAGAAGAAGCACTTCAAATCAGAAATTATTTTGAAAATGTAGAAATTTTAGTAATGGGAGTTGTTGAAAGAAAGTATTTTGATATTGCTGCGAAAAATAATATAACGTTAACCGTCAGTAATGCAGATCATTTAAAGAAACTCTCTGAACTAAATAATACTTTAAAAGTTCACATTAACATTGATACTGGAATGAATAGACTTGGATTTAAATCGGAAAAAGACATTCTTATAGCATTTAACATACTTAATTCTTGTAAATCAGTACTTTTAGAAGGAATCTACACACATTTTTCAACTGCTGACTCAAATGAAGAATATTATAGGGTCCAATTAAATAGATTTAAGTATATTTACGAACTTATAAATTATGATTTTAAAATGGTACATGTATCAAATTCAAGTTCATCAATTAAATATGAGGCTGATATAGCATTCACTACTCATACACGATTAGGTATTAGTCTATATGGATTAACCTTAGATTCTGAAACAAAATTCTTACTAAATACATATCGTTTAATTTCTCATATTTCGCAAATTAAATATTTAGAACCTGGAGATAAAGTAGGGTACGGGGCAACATATACCGCTATAGCTAAGGAAATAATTGGTGTAGTACCAATCGGTTATGCAGATGGTTTTATTAGAAAAAATCAGGGTGGAGACGTAGAAATAAATGGTAAAAGATATAAGATAATAGGAAGAATATGTATGGATCAGATGTTTATCAAGATTGATGAAAGTATATCTAAAACTGATAAAGTAATCTTATTTGGAAATCTTGTTACTATTGATGAAGTTGCTAACAGATTGAACACAATAAATTATGAAATTATATGTCAAATCACCTATAGAGTACCCAAAATTTATATTAAATAGAGAGGAGTGAATTTATGAAAGTTAACGTGTATTCTGAAATAGGAAAGCTAAAAACTGTTCTTCTTCATAGACCAGGAAAAGAACTAGAAAACTTAACTCCAGATTTACTCGAGAGACTACTTTTTGATGATATTCCATATTTGAAAGTTGCCCAAGAAGAACATGATGAATTTGCTAGAATCTTAAGAGAAAATGGAACAAAAGTATTATACATAAAAGAAATGGTTGTTGAGGCACTTGACAATCATCCTGAGATTAAATCTAATTTTATTAATCAGTTCATAGAAGAGTCTCATATAAGCTCTAAATCTGTTAAATCAGCCGTTTACGAGCATTTAGATTTAATGAGTAATAGTGGTTTAGTAGAAAAAATGATTGAAGGTATCAGAACTAAGGATGTACATGTAAAAAACAGGATATCTATTATGGATTTACTAGAAGATGAATATCCATTCTTTACAGATCCGATGCCTAATATTTTATTTCAAAGAGATCCATTTTCAAGTATAGGTAATGGAGTTGCGATAAACAATATGCTTACTGATACAAGACAGAGAGAAACAATTTTTAGTGAGTATATGTTTAAGTATCATCCATTATTTGAAAACGAAGAAATCCCATTTTATATAGACAGAAATAATCGTTATCATTCTGAGGGTGGAGATTTCCTTATTTTGAATGAATCTACAATAGCAATTGGTATTTCAAAAAGAACTGATCCAAGGGCTATAGAGAAATTTGCAAACAGATTATTTAGTGAAAACTCATCATTTAGAACAATATTAGCTTTCAACATTCCAAAGAAAAGAGCTTTTATGCATCTAGATACAGTATTCACTCAAATAGATTATGGAGTATTCACAATTCACCCGGGAATTATGAAAGACCTTATTGTTTTTGAGTTAACAAATAATTTTGGGAAGATCAAGGTTACTAAAGTTGTTTCAAAACTTGAAGATATATTAGAAAAACATCTAAAACGTTCAATTAAGCTAATTAACTGTGGTGGTAGTGATAAAATCACAAGTGGACGAGAACAATGGAACGATGGAGCAAATACTTTAGCAATCGCTCCAGGTATTGTAATAGTATACTCACGCAACCATGTAACAAATGATATACTAAGAAAACAGGGAATAAAGGTACTTGAAATTCCTTCAAGTGAATTATCCCGTGGCAGAGGTGGGCCTCGTTGTATGAGTATGCCATTAGAAAGAGAAAAAATTTAATTTAGGAGGAACACATGAATTTAAAAAACCGGAATTTTATTACATTATTAGATTTTACACCTGCTGAAATTAATCATTTAATTGATTTGTCAGCAAGACTTAAAAAAGAAAAAAATGAAGGAATATCACATAAACATTTATCAGATAAAAATGTTGTGCTTTTGTTCCAAAAAGATTCAACAAGAACACGTTGTGCTTTTGAAGTAGGAGCCCTAGATTTAGGTATGGGAGTTACTTTCTTAGGCCCAAATGGATCACAAATGAATAAAAAAGAATCTGTCAAAGATACTGCTAGAGTTCTTGGAAGAATGTATGATGGAATTGAATTTAGAGGGTACAAACAAAAAGATGTTGAATCTCTTGGAACTTATTCAGGAGTTCCAGTATGGAATGGCCTTACTGATGAATATCATCCAACTCAAATTCTTGCTGATTTTTTAACAATTAAAGAGAAATTTGGACACTTAAAAGGGATAAACTTTACTTTTGTTGGAGATTGTAGAAACAATATGGGTAATAGTTTAATGA
>CAYVZR010000088.1:0-1647 GCA_964456195.1 uncultured Candidatus Izemoplasmatales bacterium
AACTAATTATAAAAAATATAAAAAAGTTAATGAAAGCGCTTGTTTTTATCATAAATATATGTTATCTTTTGCATTGGTTGATTTGTATCTTTTTTATTGGATATTCTTATAAAAAATATATGACTACAACACACAAAAGAAAAGGGAGGAAATATTTATGATTATCGGTATTCCAAAAGAAATTATGCATGGTGAAAACAGAGTTTCAGCAACACCTAGCACAGTTTCCAAAATGATTGCAGATGGGCACCAAGTTTTAGTTCAAAAAAATGCAGGAGAAGGGTCTTTTTATCATGACGATCAATATATTGAAGTTGGAGCTAAAATAATTGATGACCCAATACCAATTTTTGCTCAAGCAGAAGTTATTTTAAAAGTTAAGGAACCTCAGTTTAATGTACCACATAAAATTCATGAAGTTGAAATGATGCACGAGAATCAAACGCTAATTACGTTTATTCATCCAGCATCTCCTATTAACCACATGATGGTTAAAGCTCTTGCAGATAAAGGAGTTACTGCTTTAACATTAGATGGTATACCTCGTATCAGTAGAGCACAATCTATGGACGCACTATCTTCTATGAGTACATGTGCTGGATATAAGGGTATGCTTATGGCAGCAGATAACATCGCGAAATTTATGCCAATGATCGGTTCTGCTGTTGGAATGATTAGACCAGCAACTGTCTTTGTTATTGGTACTGGTGTAGCAGGGCTAAGAGCATTAGCGACCGCAAAAGGTCTTGGTGCAATTGTTTATTCAACAGATATTAGACCAGAAGCTAATGAACAAGCACTATCATTAGGTGCTAAGATTATTGATTCGGGAATTCCAATGGAAGTTGCAGTAAGTTCAGATGGAAAGCATGCGAATAAAATATCTGATAAGTGGTTAAAAGTACAAAAAGAAAACATATTTGATATGGTTAAAAAAGCTGACATTGTTTTTCTTTCAGCATTATTATTCGGAAAAAAAGCTCCTACATTAATTGATGAAGAAATGGTTAAAGCAATGAAACCAGGATCTGCGATTGTTGATATATCTATAGATCAAGGTGGTAACTGTGAACTTACAACAGCCGGAAAACGTGAAATTAAATACCAAGTTACTATTGAAGGATGTAAAAATATTCCTGGAATGATTCCAACAAGTTCTACTTGGATGTTTGCGAATAACATTTATAATTTACTTAAATATCTAGTCAAGGGTGATGAACTCAATATTGACTTAAAAGATGAAATCGTAGAATCTATTCTTGTTTGTCATAAAGGTGAACTTGTTCACCAAGGAGCGCTAGAGTCTATGGAAAAACAGGAACTTAGATAATCATGTCTGAATTACATATCACACTACTTGTCATCTTTGTAGTATCAACATTAGTTGGCTATATTTTAATTAAAAATGTACCATCACTTCTTCATACGCCCTTAATGTCGGGAATGAATGCTCTATCTGGTATTACACTGATAGGTGGTCTTGTTGCTCTTTCAATTACTTATAGAGCCAATGGATGGGTGTCAACAATAGCAGCATGTCTTGCAGTTATAATAGCAACAACAAATGTTGTTGGTGGTTTTGGTGTGACACACCGCATGTTAAGAATGTTTAAGAAAAAGGTTCAAACCAATGGTTAATATTATGGC
>CAYVZR010000088.1:1747-2984 GCA_964456195.1 uncultured Candidatus Izemoplasmatales bacterium
GCATTTGGTGTTTTATTTGCCATTCGCATAGGTGGTGCAGATATGCCAATTGTAATCTCGTTATTAAACAGTTTATCGGGTGTTGCAGCAGCAATATCTGGACTCGCAATTGGAGATGTGCTTTTGGTTTCTATTGGTGGAATCGTCGGAGCATCCGGACTTTTATTGACACAAATTATGTGTAGAGCAATGAATAGACACTTATTTGAAATCTTGTCAGGTAAAACTACGACAAAGATTATTATAGATAAAGAAAAAGATGAGCCAAGTGAATTGTCAGAAGAAATTGTTCAAGAAAACAAGGATTTTATAGAGATTGTAAAAACTGCTAAAGAAATTATTATTGTTCCCGGATACGGTATGGCTGTTGCTCAGGCACAGCACATCCTTAAACAAGTTTCTGATACTTTAAAGAAGCAAGGATCAAATGTTCGCTTTGCTATTCATCCAGTTGCTGGAAGAATGCCTGGACATATGAATGTGTTACTTGCGGAAGCTGATGTCGATTATGATGAGCTCTTTGAGATGGACGATCTAAATAATGAGTTTAAAAATGTTGATTTAGCTATTGTTGTTGGTGCAAATGATGTTTTAAATCCAGCAGCAAGACAAGCAGAAGGAACACCAATATATGGAATGCCTATTTTAAATGTTGATCAAACAAAGAATATCTTTATTTTTAATTACGATTTGAAGCCTGGATATTCAGGTGTTCCAAATCCACTTTATCAACGTAAAAATGGTGTTTATCTATATTTGGGGAATGCACATGAAACATTGCAAAATTTTTTAGCTGAAATTCAATCAATAGAATCATAAAAACAAAAAAATATTGTTTTATAATCTTATATACTTTACACAATTGAATTAGATGAAACTAATTCAGATAGATATGTTTTTTTGCAATATTTTAGAATAAATTAGTCTCGTTTTTGGGAATATACAAGATTGAATCATAAGATTAAGGATCTTCATATTTTAAAAATTTCATAAATGTTGAAAATTTATCTAAAAATGCAAATATAAAAATGTATGACGAGAAAAAATAAAAAGATATTAAGAAAGTAAAATGATAATAACTATTTACATAATATAAAAGGATAAATCAACTCTGATTTATCCTTTTGTTAATAACTAGGTAATTGTTTAATATACAATTCAAATGTGAAATAAAACTGATAATGAAAGTGAACCCCATTTAGTGGACACTTTAAAAAAAGACATTAACCAAAGTTTT
>CAYVZR010000088.1:3084-4614 GCA_964456195.1 uncultured Candidatus Izemoplasmatales bacterium
ACAATTTTAAATGATAATGAAGTCGCAATAACGGGTAATACATTTACGGTTACTTCGTTTAATATTGGATATTGTGGATTAGACAAGTATCAAGATTTTTTCTTAGATGGGGGTACAATGTCCCATTCAAGTAGTTTGGAAAAGACAGAAGAAAATTTAGAAGCAATTAAAACATATATTGAAACACGAAATTCGGATTTTTATTTTCTACAAGAAGTAGATGTAAAAGGTTCAAGAAGCTTCAATGTAAATCAGCGTGATTCTATTGGGGATTATTTTAGTGATTATTCTGCGACATTCTCTTATAATTTTAAAGCTAAATGGATACCGATACCTGTATTAGACCCTTTAGGAAGTGCTTATGGGGGATTAATGAATTTATCTCGATTTAGTCCATTGAAATCAACGAGATATAGTTTGCCAGGAGAAGAACCATTCCCTAGAAAATACTTTGAGTTAGATAGAAGTATTATGGAAGACGTATATAATTTAGAAAATGGGAAAAAACTATATATGATTAATATCCATTTATCTGCATATGATAAGGGTGGAACAATACGAGCAGAACAAGTTCAGTTTATGATTGATTATATTAATGAAATTTATGATGAAGATGAAAATTACATCATCTTTGGTGGAGACTGGAATCATTTGCTAGACAGTTCAAAGTTTGTTGATGATTTACCTGATTGGGTTGCAATATTACCAGATAATTTGTTTGATACTGGCTTCAATCTAGCCTATGATACGAATGTAAATACGGTTAGAAACGATGATGCACCATATGTAGAAGGTGAAATTTTCGAAACAGTTATTGATGGTTTCTTAGTTTCGCCAAATATAATAATAGATTTAGTCGAAGGTGGAGATCTAGGTTTTGAAAACTCAGATCATAATCCTGTAACACTAACGTTTACTTTAGTTGATTAAGTACTATTAAAGAATCATCCTCGTGATGATTCTTTTTTTTGTATTATAGATTGTTTTATTTACATTTTGTTACAAAAAAAAGACGCTATGTAGCGTCTTCTATTAGAATTTTATTCTTTTGAGCAAATCTTCAAGGATGTAAAAAAATTCATCTAATTCTTTTTTACGTAATTTTTTTGTTGGTAGTGTAATATTCTCATTGATTGTATTAATTATAAGCACTTTTTGTTTTAATATAAAATATAGAATTAAAAATATAATTGCCACTGATAAAGGTATTACAGTGAAAATCAAATCTGTACTGATTGAAAAAGTGTATATTGCAATAATCCCAGCTAAAATTGTTACTAATAGCCATGCAAAGTTACTCACTTCAGTTTTCAATGCTCCCATGATCCATTTAGTGCTTATGAATTTTGTGCCTTTACCTTTGACTAATAGGCTATGTTTTACTGCCCCTTTTATGAATAAATTATCTTCAGTTAAAATAATATGTTGTTTTGATACTCTGTCTTTGTGTTTGTATTCAAATAAAACCTTTGATTCGTTTAGAACTTGATTCATAATCATCATCCCTTTTTTATTTAATTGTAACACCTG
>CAYVZR010000089.1:0-1296 GCA_964456195.1 uncultured Candidatus Izemoplasmatales bacterium
GGATGCACAGAAGCAAGCGATCCTAAAAACGATCCTACTGGTGTTCTTTTTGCTGAAACGACATAAACTCTACTCATAATTCCCTCCTATTTTTTATATATATATTTTTTAAAATTTATAATGTTTTATTGTTTTACTAATCATTAGAAATCGTATTTACTAAGTATTTCTGCTGGAGTTCTTCTAAGTAAATTAGAAACAGGTATTAATCCTGATAAGATATTAATCGTATATATCAAAACTACTCCGGCAAGTAAACTAAATACAGAAACGTGAATAAACTCATAGAATTCTGCAGCTATTGCCTGAACTTTAATTAGTACGTAACTAGTTGCAAGATAACCTACAAGGGAAGTTATTGTAGTTATTAAAACTATTTCAGTAACAAATATTTTTCTTATATCCCCTTTAGTTACACCTAATGCTCTATAAACACTAACTTCATAAATTCTTGAAATTAATGAAGATCTAATGATAAAGAAGTAACTTAGACTCATCGCAGCAAGAACAACTACTGTAAATATAACAGTTCCTATGTTGCTTTCTAATCTTTCAAGTTTATATTGATTGCTCTCAATTGCAAACAACCCTTCAGCGTCTATATCTAGACCTTTAAAGTATTTTATTGTTTCCTTGATATCATTTGAATGAATATAAATATCAGTTCCATTTACAATGTAGGCATTTTCAAAATACAACTCTTTAAGTGAATCAATTGATACTAGGTAATCAGGTATAGTTGATGATGTAGATGTATACAAAGCAGAGACATGGAACGTTCTACCAAATTCAACATAAATAATTGCTGACATTGGTAATGCTTGAAGAGGATCATCGAAGGAAATTAAATCATCAATTTGCGTAGGGAGTTCCCCTTCTGAAATTTCAATTTCAGATTTAAATATTTCATATACTCCTACTCTAGCTTCAATCATGTACATTGTTTCTTCTTTAACAAAGTATACTGGATTATCTGTATCACTAATTCCAACTATATCAATAATATATTCATATGGCAAATCATTTCCTTTAAGTTGAACTATGATGTCAACATTCATTAAATCATTCAAAGTAGTAATCCCAATATTTTGGAATTGTTGAGATGATAGATATTCTTCAGCAACTACTTTATCAATTACCATTTCATTGTAGTTTGATACTGTTCTACCTAAAATGATATCGTCATCATCTAATAAATCTGATATTACAGGGTTACTATTAAATTGAGTTGCATTATCATAGGCCTGGAATACTGTTGGAAGTCTCAGTGTCATAGAAGATTTTCCATTTATGAGG
>CAYVZR010000089.1:1396-4518 GCA_964456195.1 uncultured Candidatus Izemoplasmatales bacterium
GCACGAGCTATTGCCACACGTTGTTGTTGCCCCCCTGATAATTGAAATGCTCTTCTCTTACGATAGTTAAGCATACCAATGTTGTCTAAGATATAATCAACTCTCTTATCAATTTCATCTTTATCAACAACACCAACCATGTTTAAAGTTAATGCAATATTATCATATACTGTTAAAGATGTTAATAGGTTATAGTTTTGGAAAATATATCCCACATCTTTATTTCTAATTTCATCCCAGATTTTCGATTTGTATTTATCAATTACTTTTTCTCCAAATTTAAGAGATCCACTTTGGACTTTATCAAGTCCTCCAAGAACATTAAGTAATGTTGTTTTACCACTACCTGATGGCCCAAGTAAAACGACAAGTCCTTTTTCAGGCAATTCTAATGTTAGATCATTGATAACATGAATTTCATTACTTTTATTACGGTTAAAGTATTTATTTAAGTTAGTTATTTTTATCATGTCTACACCTACTCTTGTTTCAGTGAAGTTATCACTGATTTACTAAAGATTTTTCTGTTAAATTTTCTTCCAAGGAGCAATGAAATTGCTACAAGCAAAGAGAAAATAAAGATATAACTACCAACCGTAAAGTAGCGTAAATATCTCGGAATATTTATGTCTAGTTTTTCGTTTATTGCGAATAGGATCATTGTGAACGTGTAAGCAAATGTTGAGGTAAACAATAATTCTATTATAGTAATACTATTTAGGTCCTTTTTAGAAGCTCCAATAGATCTAAAAATTAGATAATCTTTTTTCTTAGATTCTTGAACGTTTCTTAATACGATATAGCTAATAAAATAGATTACTAGCATCAAAAATCCTAGAATAAATCCTAAATATATCGTAGTAAATATTGCGAATATTTGGCTATATGGATCTACAACACCTTCAGGGTAAATTGTGTTATAACCTAAAGCATCTATATCTTTAATAACTTTTTGGGCATCATACCCATCAAATACCAATACTCCTAACTGATATACATCAGTTGGAATAAGAGAATTTATTGTTTCTGGATTCATTGAAAGTAAAGAATATTCTTTCCCATCACCACTCAATTCCCCAACAACGTGCATATCAATTGTTGTACTTTTAAACGCAGTTCTTCCAAGTAGTTGGAATATTTCTGTGTCCAATTGAGTTATGTCTCCATTAAGGTCAAGTCCTAAGTTAGAATATAGTTCCTCAAGTGCATTTTCTCCAACTTCTACTTCTCCAATAGCTAAAGAATCATCAAATATAATTCCCTCAGGATATAAGTAAAGAACTACCTCATCATTATATAAGAACTGAAGCGATAACGGGCTATCATAATCGCTACCATAATAAGCTTTTCTCACAGTTTCAGGATCAGTTATGAAATCTTCATGAAAATACATTCTGCCATAATAATCTCCAACTTTTGCTTTCTCAGCAATTCCGGAAATTACAAAATTCGTTCCAGTATCAGGCAATGAACTTTCTTCTCCAAAAAGATATGAAGGAGCCATGTAAATCATAATTGTGTCTCCGACACTATATCCTTCTATTTCTTCAATTACAATTTCATTTACATTTGAAGGCAAGTTTCCACTAATTAATTGATTGGATTTTAACATGTCAGCTGGATTTACAAAATGAGCATAATAGTTTAATCCCCAATCCTCTAACACGTAAGTATAAACTTTCATTTCTAACATTACATCATGATCTAATGTCACTCTTACTAAATCAACATCATCAATTTCGTCAATATCATCCTGAGTAAAAGGTGTATTATCAAAATTAGTAACAATAATTCTAGAATCAGTTACGTTATTAAAAAATCCTCCTCCAAAAAAATTACCACTAGAGGATGTTCCACTAACATAACTTCCATATGAAAACACAAATATTATTACCGTGAAAATCGAAATAATAGTTGTGAATATTGTTCTTCTTGGTGTTCTAAATAAATTTCTTAAAGATATTCCCATTAAATCAAAAATGTTCATAGAAAAACTAGGAACTGTAGAATTATTTTCCACTACTGTTGCTTTTTTTACTGCTTTATCTTCTACTACTTCACCATCAAATAATCTAATTTTTCTAGTAGCATAATCTTTAATTTGATCGTAATTATGTGTAACAACAATTACAAGTTTGTCTTTTGATATTTCCTGAAGCAAGCCCATAATGATATTTCCTGATTCACTGTCTAGGTTACCAGTAGGTTCATCAGCAACAATTATAGGGCAGTCTTTAGCAAGTGCTCTAGCAATAACACAGCGTTGTTTTTGTCCACCTGATAACTTGCTTGCTTTATGATTCTTATGACTTGTTAATCCTACTCTGTCAATAAGCTCTAAAGCTCTTTCTTTTCTTTTGTCTTTGTCATACCCTTGAATTGTTAATGCAATCATAACATTTTCAAGAACACTATAAGAATCAATAATATTATAGTTTTGGAAAACAAAACCAATATATTGTCTTCTAAATGCTTCCCACTCTTCGACACTAAAATAAGATGTTTCTTCTCCGTTTACATACATTTCTCCATCTTCATAAGTGTCAAGTCCACTTATAACATTAAGTAATGTACTCTTCCCACTACCTGATTCACCTGTTACCGCTACAAACTCTCCAAGTTCAAATTCTATATTAACTTTTCTAAGTCCTAAAGCAACAACTTCATTACTATGGTAATACTTTGATATGTTTGTTAATTTAAGCATGCATTCCACCTCTAATCTATGATAGTACCTATCATTTTTTCATATTTTAAGAAATCACTTCTAGTTATTTTAAATTTACTAGAAGCAATACTATAATTATATATTTTATTATCTTTATCAAACAAGTAAAGAATCATTGAAACCAGTTCTTTATGCACTTCAATAACTGGACATTGGAAACAGACGTTTTCAATGTCTAAATAGTCCAGATCAGAGTCTTTTTCTAGTTTCATCAGCACTAAAACTCCTTTTTCTTCATAATCATTCCCAAAGAAGTAAGGATTTAAAGAAATATGTGCTTTGTCATAATGGAGTATATTCAATATTTCAAGTTTTGTCAATATCTCACTCTCCTTTTTTAAAATCTATTATAATTATATCATATTTTGGGAATATCACGTGTAAAGTTATAATT
>CAYVZR010000090.1:0-4439 GCA_964456195.1 uncultured Candidatus Izemoplasmatales bacterium
GCCGTATACGTGAACCGTATGTACGGTGGTGTGAGAGGGGCGAAAGTTACTAAAATTTAGCCTCTACTCGATTTTCCCGCATATTATGATATATTATAATATATAAAATAAATTGAATAATAAAGTTAATATATGATATGATATATATGACTATAAAGAGGTGGATAATATGTTCAAGAAAATATTTGATATATCAAGAAAAGAAGTTAAGAAATTAGGAGTAGTTGCTAATAAAGTTCTGGAATTAGAAAAAGAGTACGAAAAATATACCGATGAAGAACTTCAAGCAAAAACGGAAATATTTAAAAAAAGAATCAAAGACGGAGAAACTCTAGAAGAAGTCTTGGTTGAAGCATTCGCAACAGTACGTGAGGCATCTACAAGAGTTCTAAAGATGACTCCTTTTAGAGTGCAAGTTATGGGTGCAGTAACAATACACCAAGGTAACATCGCAGAAATGAAAACAGGTGAAGGGAAAACCTTAACTGCTGTTATGCCAGCATACTTAAATGCTTTGGAAGGCAATGGAGTTCATATCGTCACAGTAAATGAATATCTTGCTAGACGTGAAGCAGAAGGTGAAATTGGAGATTTATTTAGATGGTTAGGACTAACCGTTGGATTAAACAAAAGAGAATTGTCAAAAGATGAAAAAAGAGACGCATATAATTGTGATATTTTATATTCAACAAATAATGAAATCGGATTTGATTATTTAAGAGATCATATGGTTATATACAAAGAACAAATTACTCAAAGACCTTTAAATTTCGCAATAATTGATGAGGTCGATTCAATTTTAATTGATGAAGCAAGAACACCGTTAATCATTAGTGGTGGAGCTAAGTCTGTTGCTAATCTATATTTACAAGCTCAGAATTTTTCAAGAAGACTTATTGAAGAAGAAGATTTTGAAATAGATATCAAAATTAAGTCAGTTACCTTAACTGAATCAGGTATGTCACAAGCAGAAAGCCATTTTGGAGTAGAAAATCTGTATGATCTTCAAAATGTAGGAATTTTGCATAGTATAAACAATGCTTTAAAAGCTAACTTTACAATGGATTTAGATGTTGATTACGTTGTTCAAGAAAACAAAGTAATCATTGTTGATGGTTTCACAGGAAGACTTATGCATGGTCGTCAATTTAGTGAAGGATTACATCAAGCATTAGAAGCCAAAGAAGGCGTTGAAATCAAAAAGGAAACTTCAACACTTGCTACTATCACATTCCAAAATTTATTTAGAATGTATAAAAAATTATCAGGGATGACAGGTACTGCTAAAACTGAAGAAGAAGAATTTAGAAATATTTATAACATGCTAGTTATCGAAATACCAACAAATGAACCAATCGTAAGAGATGACTCAAATGACCTTATATTTGCTTCAAATAAAGCAAAATATAGTGCAATTGCTGAAGAAATACTAGTTAGATATAAGTTAGGACAACCTATGCTTGTTGGTACAATATCAATTGAAACATCAGAATTATTATCTTCTTTGCTTAAAAGAAGAGGAGTTAAACATGATGTATTAAACGCTAAACAACATGAAAGAGAAGCAGACATTGTTGAGGGAGCGGGACAAAAATACGCAGTAACAATTGCCACAAATATGGCAGGTCGTGGGACAGATATTAAACTTGGTGAAGGTGTAATAGAACTTGGTGGTTTAGCTGTGCTTGGGACTGAGAGACATGAATCACGCCGTATTGATAACCAGTTAAGAGGTCGCTCAGGACGTCAAGGAGATCCTGGATTTTCAAGATTCTTCCTATCAGCTGAAGATGATTTAATGAGAAGATTTGGTGGAGACAGATTCCAAAGACAAATGGAAATGCTCACAGGATCACGTGATAAAAAAGATGAGTCACCTATCGATTTTAAGATTTTCAGTAGAATGGTAGAAAGAGCTCAACTTCAAATAGAAGGAAATAACTTTGATCGTCGTAAGACAGTTCTTCAATACGATGAAGTATTAAGAAAACAAAGAGAAGTAATTTACGGACAAAGAAGAGATATTTTATTCCTAGATTCTATTATTGAAATTGTTGATGGAATGGTTGAAAGAACGATTAATACTATCGTAAATAACCATGTTAACTATGACGATAAAACAGCTCGAATAAACAGAGACGATCTTTACAAAGCATTAAATGGTAAATACTTTGCGCCTGATGTTATTTCAATATCAAAACTTGATAATGAACCTAGCATAGTCATTGAATATTTAATGGGATTAGTAAAAGAAAACATTAAGGAAAAAATCAAAAAGTTCTCAGATGAAAAATTTAATGAATTCCTAAAAGTAGTAGTACTAAGAGTAGTAGATACTTATTGGGTACAACATATTGATCAAATGAGTGAATTAAGACAAGGTGTAGGTTTACAATCATATGCTCAAGTGAATCCACTTAGAGAATATCAAGAAGTTGGGTATAAAATGTTTAGTGAGTTAATCCTCTCAATTGAAGATAACGTAACTAAATATGTCCTAAGAGCAGTTATTAGAGACAACTTAACACGTGTTCAAGTTGCTAAACCAACTGCGACACATTCAGGAAAAGAAGAAGAGACTAAAAGAAAACCACGAGTATCAACAAAAATTGGTAGAAACGATCCATGTCCATGTGGGTCTGGTAAAAAATATAAACATTGTCATGGAAAATAAAATACTGACTCAAGAGAAATCTTGAGTCTTTCTACAGGTGATATTATGCAAACTTCAGAACTAAAACACGAATTCAAAGAATTGTCTAAACTACATCTAGATGTCATTTCTATGGTAGATTTAGTTAGCTTAGACAAAGAAATTAAAAAACTTGATCAATTAACCTATGATCAAGATTTTTGGAATGATTCTCAATCTGCTCAAAAAATTGTTAAAGAGCTTAGAACATTGAAGAAGACACAAGATTCAATAGCTGTATTAACTGATTTGTTTGAGGAATTGAAGATAGTCTATGAATTCATATTACTTGAAGAAGATATGGAAGAAGAATTTATTTCTCTAAGTAAAAAATTTAAAGACATATCTGAAAAACTTAGTGTTGATTTATTACTTGTTGATGAAACAGATAAACTAAATGCCATAATTGAAATACACCCAGGAGCTGGTGGAACTGAGTCTCAGGACTGGGCTGAAATGCTTTTTAGGATGTATAAAAGATATGGTGAATTATCAGGTTATGAATTTGAACTACTTGATTATCAAAATGGTGATGAAGCAGGAATAAAAAGTGTTACATTCTCATTAAAAGGTGATCACAGTTATGGATATCTTAAGGCAGAAAATGGAGTCCATAGACTTGTCAGAATTTCACCATTTGATTCAGGAGGAAGAAGACATACAAGTTTCGCAGGAGTAATAGTTATTCCTGAAATAGATGATTCTATCGAAATTGATATGGATCCAAATGATTTAAAGATTGATACTTTTAGATCTAGCGGAGCTGGAGGACAAAGTGTAAATACAACTGATAGTGCTGTTAGGATTACACATCTACCAACTAAACTAGTTGTTAATGTACAAAATGAGAGATCACAGATAAAAAATAGAGATAAAGCTCTCCAAATATTGAAAGCTAAAATATATCAATATGAACTAGAAAAGAAAAAAGAAGAGATTTCAAGTTATCGTTCAGATAGTTCTCTAATTTCTTTTGGTTCTCAAATTAGAAGTTACGTAATGCATCCGTATTCAATGGTTAAAGATCATCGTACTAATATTGAAACAGGAAATGTTTCAAAAGTACTTGATGGTAACATTGAGTTCTTTATTCATGGTTACTTGAAGATGCTTGCTAGAGGTGGAAAATAATGTTTAAACATAAAAAATTAAGAACAATTACAAAATACGAACAGTATTTAATGATATCTATCGGTATTATATTAATGGTTGTAGGATTCTATTATTTCTTATTACCAGCTCATTTAGTTGCTGGAGGAGTTAGTGGGTTAGGACTTGCCCTTAATGAGTTTTTTGGTTTTAGAGTATCATTTGTGGTTATGTCATTAAATGCTATTTTATTACTATTTGCCTTATTATTTTTGGGTAAAAAAGTCTTTATTAAAAGCATTTATGGTTCTATCTTATTCCCGACTACTTTATTCCTCTTTGAAAGATTCTCACCATCCCTTGATATCCAAGGAGATTTATTTCTTGCAGTTACCTTTGGTGGGGTTTTTATAGGAATTGGATTTGGTTTAGTAATTAAGTATGGTGGAACAAGTGGTGGAACAGATATTCCGATTAAAATCTTAAACAAGAAATTAAGATTGCCTTTAAGTGTATCAATATATTTAGTTGATGGAATCATTATCTTTTTAGGTGTTATAGCATTTTGGAATGAGAGTGGAATTATGCTCGGGTTATATGCGGTAGTCTCAATGTTTATCGGTGGTAAAGTATCCGACATGGTAATAGTTGGTAGCAA
>CAYVZR010000091.1:0-2540 GCA_964456195.1 uncultured Candidatus Izemoplasmatales bacterium
GAGCGAGTATTTACTCGCTCTTTTTTTTATAAAAAAAATAGAAGAAATTAATTCTTCTATTTTGTTGAATTTCTTTCAATTAAATACACCGGTAATACACGGTGCAAGTCATCAATTGGTTTTTTGCTAACCATTTGAATTAATCTAGTTACAGCAGCAACACCAATCTCATAAATCGGCTGAGCAATTGTAGTTAATGCAGGGTTTAATACAGCCGCTAGTTGGATGTTGTCAAAGCCGATAACTTGAACATCGTTTGGTACATTATATTCGAGTTTATTTAGAACGCTAATTACGTATATAGCAATAATATCACTACTACAGAATATTCCATCAACATCTGGATGTTTTTTTATAAACATTTCAATATCTTTTAAATCGGGGTTCCTAAAGTCTAAATCAAAACTAACAACGTCAATATTATGTTCATCCATTACTTGATAAAAACCTCTAGATCTATCAACTACAGTAATTAGAACTGATGGACCCCTAAAGTGAATTATTTTTTTAGCTCCAGAAGATATAAGTTTTCTAGCAGCTAATTCTCCTCCTTGTACATTATCACAAGTTATTGAGGGGATTGACGCATCAATGATATGATCAATTGTCAATATTGGAATACCTAATTTCTTATACTCATTAATACATGAACTATTTGCTACTAGGATTAAACCGTCAATATTGTATTGGCTAAAAACATTAATATATTTCTTTTCGAGTTCAACATCATCTTTCGAATTAAAAATCATGAGTTTATAGCCTTTTTCGGTTATAGTATCTTCTAAGGATTCAATTAATTCTGCAAAAAAGTATGTCGAAATATGAGGCACAATAAGCCCCATTATATTAGATTTCTTACGAAACAATGATCTAGCAAGTTCATTTGGAATATAATTCAATTCCTTAATGACAATTTCTACCATTTTTCTTGTTTCACGATTTACATATCCGGTATTGTTTATTACTCTTGATACTGTCGCAACACTAACATTAGCCTTTTTGGCTACATCTTTGATTGTTGGCATATTAATCACTTCCTAAGTGCTACCTAAATTATACCTTATATCTATAAAATATAAAATAAGTTTTGAAAAAGATACTTTAGTGATATAATATTTGTGATTGGAGTGATATTATGAGCGTCTTCACTGAGAAAGACTTAAGAAACTTACTTATATATCAAGTATATGTTAGAAATCATTCAGAAACTGGTGATTTTAAAGGAGTTATAAAAGACCTTGAAAGAATCAAAAATTTAGGTGTAGATGTTGTATATTTACTGCCTATTCACGAGATTGGTCAAAAAAACAAAAAAGGAGATCTTGGATGTCCATATTCTATAAAGGATTATAGAAGTATAAATCATGAGTATGGAAACCTGGAAGACTTCAAAAAACTAATAAAAGAGACACATTCAATGGAAATGAAAATTATGATTGATGTTGTATACAATCATACATCACTTGATTCTGTCTTAGCATGCTCAAACCCAGAGTACTTCTACAAAGATGATTTAGGTAACTTTGCTAACAAAGTAGGTGACTGGGAAGACGTAATTGATATAGACTACACTAGCTCTAGAGAGCTCTGGTTGGAATTGATAGACACATTAATCTATTGGACTGAACTAGGAGTTGACGGCTACAGATGGGATGTTGCAAGTCTTATACCTTTAGAATTTATGGAAGAAGCACACGAAAGAGTATTAGATGTAGATCCAAACAGCATTTTCCTAAGTGAAAGTATCCATGGGCACTTTTTAAAATACGTTAGAAATCTTGGGTTCAGAGGATTTAGTGAAAATGAGATTTTCCAAGTGTTTGATATAGCTTACGACTATGATGTTTCACCATATTTCGAAGGATATTTGAATGGTGAATCAACTTTCAAAAGATATTGTGAAGAACTAATTAGACAGGAAGAAATCTATCCTGATAATTATGTAAAACTAAGAAACTTAGAGAACCATGATTTTGGTAGATTTGCACCTATGGTCAAAAATGATATTGATAAGATTAATAATTGGACATCACTAATGTTTTTTAGTAAAGGGTGTACTATGATTTATGCTGGACAAGAAAGACTCGATAATAATAAACCAAGTCTATTTGATATTGATAAAGTTAACTGGGATGGTCCAGATATTTCAGAGTTAATAGCTTCTCTAGCTAAAATCACGAAAGATAAAATATTTAGTTATGGATTTTATAGTATAAAAGTATTAGATATTGATGTATTTCTAGGCGAATATCTCTATTTAGGAAAGAAAATAATTGGAGTTTTTAATATTGGTTCAGAAACTGGAAGTATAGATATTTCATTATCTGATGGAAAATATACTAATTTAATTGATAACACTAATATCCAAGTTTTGAATGGGAAATTGAACTTATCAAACAAACCATTAATCTTTTGGACACCAGAAGAATGAAAAAATCAGTATTATTTCTTTTTTCAATATTAATATTTTCTCTTACTGCTTGTGTTTCTGAAGAAAACTTAGTCCCTGAAGAAAACTTAGTCCCTGAAGAAAACTTAGT
>CAYVZR010000091.1:2640-4357 GCA_964456195.1 uncultured Candidatus Izemoplasmatales bacterium
CTGAAGAAAACTTAGTCCCTGAAGAAAACTTAGTCCCTGAAGAAAACTTAGTTTCTGAGGAAGACCTATATGATTATATGGATTTTCCTGAACATATAGTATCCTCATTTGGAGAATTAGAAACAATTACTTCAAATAAGTACATTGTATATTACTATGGTACATATTGTGGTCATTGTAAAATCATAAAGCAAGATATTCTTGGGTTCTTTGATAATTTCGAAGCACTACCTTTTTATATTTTAAATACTTTTGATGCAAGATTTATCGATGATTCAAGTCTAGATGAGTTTAGAGGTACTCCTACTATATTTGTTATGTCAAACAGTAAAGTATTAGAAGCTTATATAGGTTCTACAGCAATTCTTGAATTCATTGCCATTAATAAATCAATAAATTTAGATTACAATTCATTTGAATCTCAACATTTAGTTGATTTTCAGGATGTAATAAATATACAAAGAGATTCTTATATTCTTTATTATTACACTGATGAATGCCCTTCTTGCAAACTTGCGAAGGATGATTTTCTTGAGTGGGCTTTTACTAGAAGTGTTGAAGATGTCTATTTTATCAATGGAGAAACTGTAATTGGTTCCGACAATATACCAACAGAGCTAACAATTCTGAATTCAGCAACACCGATAATTCTGATTATGAGTAATGGTGAATTCATAGGTGAGTATTACTCAGGAAGCGATGAAGTGCTTAACTATATTTTAGCTGTGGGAGATTTAGAAACTTTGTCTTTGAAATAATTAATAAACTATAACAAAACCACAACTGTGGTTTTGTTTTTGTGATATAATGAACTTGGTGATAATATGCAAGAATATATAACAGTAATTGGAGCAGGTCTAGCAGGAAGCGAAGCTAGTTACCAGCTTGCAAAAAGAGGATTCAAAGTAAAATTATACGAGATGAGACCAAAAAAACTAACTCCAGCGCATAGTACTGGGGGTTTTGCTGAATTAGTTTGTTCAAATAGCCTGAGAGGAAATTCTCTAGAAAATGCTGTAGGACTATTAAAAGAGGAAATGAGAATGTTAGATTCTCTTATTATTAGATGTGCGGATGCAACAAAAGTCCCTGCTGGAGGAGCCCTTGCAGTAGATCGAGAAAAATTTAGTGAGATGGTAACAAAAGAGATAAAAAATAACCCATTAATTGAAGTTATTGAAGAAGAAATAACCCATATTCCAACAGGACCAGTTATTATAGCAACGGGTCCATTAACAAGTGATAAATTATCAGAAGTAATTAAAGAATTAGTCCATGAGGATTATATGTTTTTTTACGATGCTGCAGCTCCAATAATTGAAGAGGAAACGATAAATATGGATATCTGTTATAAGAAAAGCAGATACGATAAAGGTGATGCAGATTATATCAATTGTCCGATGAATAAGGACCAGTTTGATACCTGGCACAAGGAACTGATAAATGCGAAAACTACAAAGATAAAAGAGTTTGAATTAAAAGTTTTTGAAGGTTGTTTGCCTTTTGAAGAAATTGCTCGTAGAGGGTATCAAACACTATTATTCGGTCCAATGAAACCAGTTGGCTTAACAGCTCCATCTGGGGATAGACCGTTCGCAGTAGTACAACTAAGACAAGACAACTCTGAAGGGACTCTATTTAACATAGTTGGCTTTCAAACACACCTTACTTTTGGCGAACAAAGACGGATAATTAATATGGTTCCTGGACTAGAAAA
>CAYVZR010000092.1:0-3126 GCA_964456195.1 uncultured Candidatus Izemoplasmatales bacterium
AAAAAAAAGTTGATATATTAAATATCAACTTTAATTGTTTTACTCGTTACTTTGTTTAATTGATTCAACTTCAGTAATAACTTCTTCTTCTAATACTTCTTCGTCTTCTTCAATTATTTCTTCTTTTGGTCTAGAAACCGAAACAACAACATCGTCTAAATTACTTAAAATTTTCACACCTTCTGGTACTTTGATGTCTCTAATATGTAATGTGTCATTTTCTTCAAGTTCTTCAACATTCAAGTTAAGATGAGAAACACCTTTACCAACTGCATATTCAACTTCAATAGTATCCATAACAGCATTTAAGATTAATCCTTTTTTCTCAACAACTTCTTTGTTAACAAATGATATTCTAACTTTAGAAACCATAGTGTCATCTTTTGATACTTTAACTAAATCAAAATGATAAGCAAGATTTTGATTACCTGGTAATGGTTGAACTGCTTTAATATAAACTAAATGTTTTTTTCCATCTAAGTCTACTTCGAAAGTTTTTGATGAACCTTGTGATAAATAGGTTTTTTTAAACTCTAAAGCATCAACACTTATTGATATAGCATCAATTCCTTTTCCATATAAAACTCCAGGAACTGTATTTATATTTCTTATTTTTTTGCCTTTTTCAGTTCGCAATTGAATCTTCATTGTAGCACCGTCCTTTTAATTTGTTCTAGAGATATTTTACCACAAAAATCATTGATTGTCTATTGGCATTACCCATTAATTTATAATAAAAATGATATCCTTCTTTTGGTTATCTTTTTTTATCCTTCATCAATAAAATATGTGGATACAACTTTTTGTAAATCGTGTGTGATTACATCGAATTTTAAATTTTAAATTATTTTCTAAGTATTAATAATTACCCTTGGTAGGTTTTGTTCCTTTAACAATATTTATACCTGAGCTTGTTCCTATTCTACTTGCTCCTGCTTCAATCATTGCTTTTGCAGTTTCTGTATCACGAACACCACCAGATGCTTTGACACCCATATTAGGTCCTACAACTTTACGCATAAGTTTAATGTCTTCAATTGTAGCTCCACCTTTATTAAATCCTGTAGATGTTTTAACAAAATCTGCTCCTGCCATCTTAGCTATCGTACAAGCCTTGATCTTTTCTTCATCATCTAGTAAACATGTTTCTAAAATAACTTTCACCAAAGCACGACCTCTGGCTGCGTTTACAACACCATCAATATCACTTTTAACAGTATTCCAATCACCTGACTTAATAGCACCAACATTTATAACCATATCAATTTCATTAGCTCCATTTTCAAGTGCATCATAAGTTTCATCAACTTTTGCTCTTGTAGTAGAAGCCCCTAAAGGGAATCCTACAACAGCACAAGTTAAAACACCAGATTTTGCTGTTAAACGAGATACTAAACTAACATAATAAGAGTTTACACATACTGACTTAAATTTGTATTGAATCGCTTCTTCACATACTTTTATAATGTCAATTTCTGTGGCTTCAGGTTTTAATAATGTATGATCGATAACTGACGCTAAATCATCAAAATTATCATTAAGTCCATAATTGTTTGCTCCATTATTTTCTTGAGCTAACTTTTGATGCATTTCTTTGGTAATTCTTTCAATTAATTTATCTAATTCCATATTTACATCTCTTTTCAGTTTTCTTATTTATTCTTATTTAAAACATATACTATTATATACGATATACTTTATTATAAGCATTTAAAGATTTAATATCAATTAATATTTTTATGCCAATCTAGTATATATATATTATTATATACAATAGCTAAAGCTTATATTCATTTAGTACTTGTTTTTTTACAAAACACTTCAAAAACAGGAAATATATATACTATTATTATTTTCATAATTGTGCTTTAATAATTCTATAATATTTTTTTCTAGCATCTATTTTTTTATATATAATTTTTTAACAATTTCTTTTACTCTTTCATTTTTTAAATACTCATCAAGCGTACCTTCAAATGTATGAGAACCTAAATCCCCTAAAATAACTGCTTTATTACATACAGTATTTAATAACCTATGATCATGTGAAGTTAGTAAAAGTGCTCCTTTGAATTCTTTAAAACCTTTATTAACTGATTGAATTGATTCTAAATCTAAATGATTTGTTGGTTGATCTATTAATAAAGTATTAGCTTCTGCTAACATTAGTTTCGAGAACATGCATCTCATTTTCTCTCCACCGCTTAGATACTTAACACTTTTTAAAGGTTCATCGTTACTGAATAACATTTTTCCAAGGAATCCTCTTAAGTAAGACTCAGCAGGATCTTTTGAAAATTTTTGTAACCATTGTATTAGGTTTTCATTATTATTCTTGAAATAACTATCGTTATTTGCTGGCAAGTAAGCAGTCGTTACTGTTTGCCCCCATTTGATAGTCCCAGAGTCTTGTTTATGCTCCCCTGCAAGTATTTTTAATAGCACCGATTTAGCTAAATCATTTTTACCAAGAAGAGCTATTTTTTCTCCGCGGTTTGCTACAAATGAGACATTTTTAAATACTTTATGACCATCCAGTGACGCGCTCAAATTTTCTACAACTAATACATCCTTACCCAGTGGTTTTTCAATATCAAACCCGATAAACGGATACAATCTTGAAGATGGAACAATTTCTTCTAGATTTATTTTATCCAAAGATTTTTTTCTCGACGTAGCTTGAGAAGACTTAGATGCATTCGCACTAAATCTAGCAATGAATGCTTTTAACTCTTTTATCTTTTCTTCTTTTTTCTTATTTTTGTTTGCCATTAATTTACGAACAAGTTGAGATGATTCCAACCAAAAGTCATAATTCCCAGGATATAATTTAGCTTGATAGAAATCAATATCTATCATATGAGTACAAACCTTATTTAGAAAGTGTCTATCATGAGATACGGTTATAACTGTATTATCATAATTTATTAGAAACTCTTCAAGCCATGTAATTGCTTCAAAATCTAAATTGTTTGTTGGTTCATCTAGTAAAAGAATATCAGGTGTTCCAAAAAGAGATTGAGCTAATAAAATTCTTACTTTGTCTTTTGGTAAGATATCACTCATCTTCTTATAAAAATTATCTTGTTTAACTTTAAGTCCATTTAACAATTTTTCAGCTTCATA
>CAYVZR010000092.1:3226-4348 GCA_964456195.1 uncultured Candidatus Izemoplasmatales bacterium
CCTTTTGTTGATTCTTTTTCACCTGAAAGAACCTTGAGAAACGTTGATTTACCTGCACCATTTGCCCCAATAACGCCGTAGCAGTTACCTGGAAGAAACTTTATATTTACATCCTCAAATAATTTCTTGTCTGAGAAAATTAAGTCCAAATTTGATACTGTAATCATGTTACCACTCCTAACCTCATAGATAGTAACATAATCATTGTGAAAAGCCAAGCAATTAGTATCATAATCGTAATATATTTATTCTAAAAAAAGTCTAAACACAATTATGAAAATACTGTGAAATAAAAAAACGTCAAAATTGACGTTTTTAATAATTAATCCCTGCGGCTTGTACATTTGATTTTTCATCTGCAGAGCAAGGAGTAACACCGTACACCATTGCACAATTAGGACAACTTTCTTCATGATTTTTCATTTGGAATTTTGTTCCACACTCACACTTAATATCAAATGCAATTGGTAGTGGTGTTTGACTAAATCCCTTAACACGTACTTTATCCACCATCAATGTATCTTTAGTAAAATTGCAATCACATGTTTCAGACATATTTTACCTCCTTATTTTTGTATACTGTAATATTATATTAAATCCTTCCATTAATAGATACTAAAGCAATAAAATTTATAATTACATCTTTCCTATTACAAATAACAGTTAACTATGTAAAGATAAGATAAAAATGTGTAGAATTTTCCACTAATATATATTATTATTATGTTAAACAACACTCAATAATTAACAATATATTAAAACGAAAAAGAATAGAGGAGAAAAAATGAAAGACAATTTCACTTTAGTAGCGAAAATTGTAGCAAAACCAGAACACAGAGAAACAGTTAAGCAAGCACTTCTCAAAATCATAGAACCAACTTTAAAAGAAGAAGGTTGTTTGTTGTATGATTTACATCAAGATAGAAACAATCCAAATTTGTTTATGTTCTATGAAATATGGGGTACGAGAAAACTATGGGAAGCTCATAATATTAGTCCACACATCCTAGCTCATAAATTAGCAACAGATGGAATGATGTCTGAATTCAAATTATTTCAACTATCTAAACTTACAAGATAGTACATAGCATTAACTATTTATAGTAAAAAAGATGCAATAAG
>CAYVZR010000093.1:0-4340 GCA_964456195.1 uncultured Candidatus Izemoplasmatales bacterium
GCTGTTTCCATTATCAAATGTTGTTTTTATAATATAAGCCATATATAATTCTCCTTTATTTGTTTTCTAAATATCTTGTTTTGCATTTTTGGATTAACTCTAAAGCATCAATTTTATCGTGAAATTCTTTTACTTCAACAATTTTGTTTGTTTGGAGATCTTTATATGTTTTAAAGAAGTGTTTAATTTCACGTAATGTGTGTTCTTGAATGTCTCTTAATTCGTTAATATGACTAAAACGAGGATCAAATTCCATTACAGCGATAATTTTATGATCAGGTTCACCGTTATCTACCATATCTAAATATCCAACTACTCTTGCATCAACAACACATCCAGGAAACGTCTTCGAAGTAGCTAAAACTAGAATGTCCAAAGGATCGCCATCAAGTGCTAGAGTTTCATCAATGTATCCATATTCAGCAGGATAAGTCATTGGAGTATATAATACTCTATCTAATTTGATTCTGTTTTTCTTTTTGTCGATTTCGTATTTGTTTTTTGTCCCCATTGGGATTTCAATTATTGCTTCATAAATCTTATCCATTATATACCTTCTCTCGTTAAATAAACAGATAGAACTCTTATATATATAAGATAGAACTCTTCTGTAATATTTGCTAGTTTATTTTAAATGATAAATACAAACAAATCAAGAAAAACAGAACTATTATGTTGACAATAGTTCATATATTACTAAAAAGATAGATATCAAAATTTATCTATGCTAAAATTAAATAAACAATTCAGGAGGTGAATAATATGGATAATCTATACGTTAAAGAGATAAAAAAAATCTTTGAATTAGAAGATATTAAAGCATTGAAAAAACAAATCGAGAAGTATCATCCCTATGAAGTTAGTGAAACATTACTTGAATTATCAAGCCAGACAAGAAAAAGAATCTATAAGATATTTAACGCTACTGAGATAAGTGAATTCATTAGTTTTTTAGATGACGAAGAAATCGTGATGTTATTTGGTGAAATGACTCCAAGATATATTGTTAATATTATTCAAAATCTAGAAATTGATGATGCAGTTGATACAATTCAAATGTTGCCAGCAAAAGAACAAGCTGGTTATATGAAATTGATGGATGCAAAGCACAGAGAGCAAATTAAAGAACTTCTGAAATATGAAGAAGACACTGCAGGATCAATAATGACAACTGAGTACATTGAAATCAGTGATAATGATAATGTAGAAAAAGCTATGAAAAAGTTAATAGAGCAAGCAGTAGATGCTGAATCAATTGATACCTTATATGTAATTGACGAAAATGACATATTACTCGGGACCCTTTCACTCAGAGAAATGATTCTTGCCAGAAAAGGGCAAATAATTAAGAATATAATGAATCAAAGAATTATAAGTGTTAGAACTTCTATGGATCAAGAAGATGTAGCAAATATCTTTATGGACTATGATTTTACCAGTTTACCAGTTGTAGATAACTTAAATAGGATGTTAGGAATAATTACAATTGATGATATCGTCGATGTAATTGAAGAAGAAGCTGTGCAAGATTATTCCATGTTAGCTGGTATTAGCGATGTTGAAATTGATGCAGAAACTGAAACAATATGGCTAAGTGCTAAAAAAAGAATACCTTGGCTTCTTATTTTAAGTGTTTTCGGGTTCTTAACATCAACGATTATTGCTCAATTTCAGGATACATTAGCCGCTATTCCAACTATTGCATTATTTATGCCAATGATACTTGGTATGGCAGGAAACACTGGCACACAGTCTTTAGCAGTTACAGTAAGAGGATTAAACAATGGAGAGTTTGATAGTAGAGCTACAATTACTAAACATCTACTTAGAGAACTTGGAACAGGATTAGTTAATGGAGTATTAATTGGGTTAATTTTGTTTGTAGTGACATATGTCTTTTTACTTCTAACAAATAATCCTGATGCATTAAGAATTACTGAAGTGGTAAGTCTATCATTATTAGCTAGTCTTACATTTTCAACACTTCTTGGAGCATTAATGCCAATAGTAATAAACTCATTTAAGATAGACCCAGCAATTGCAAGTGGACCATTTGTAACAATGTTAAATGATATTTTAGCTCTAAGTGTGTATTTTACTTTAGCAACTATATTGTTAATGAACACATTATAATGTTCTTTCACATATCTTTCACAACACTATCACATATACAACAATTTTACTTTGTATAATAGTCTTATAAATTACAAAGGAGGAAACAATTATGAATTTATTATTAGCAGGAGCAATGTTATTTAGTGGAGGATCAGCTGTAGCTTTACAAAATGATACAGTAGCAGATACAGTTTCTACCACTGCGAATCAATTTATGCAAAAAGCACAATCAATGTTTAAAGGTGATAAAGTTTTAGATGTTGTTGAAAATGGATTCCCATATCCAAGTGAAGAATATTTAAGTACTTTGACAGAAGAACAAGCAGATGCAGTAATCTCTGAAATTGATATGATTAATGCAACTTATAATTTTAGTCAAATGACTGACGATGAAGTAAGAGCAGCTTTGGATGAAATTAGAGTTCAACTTCATGATTTATACACAGTACTAGAGATTGAAGGACCAATGGTTCAAACTCAAGCAAGACAAAGAATAGGACAAGGGGGACAAGGTGGGCAACACGGTAGATCAGAAGATGGAACTTTCCCACGAGGTGACGGATCACGAGATGGAACTTGTATTGAAGATGAAGTAACTGAATCTGATGAAATTGTATAACAAAATTTCAAATAAAAAGAGTAAATAATTTATTTACTCTTTTTTATTTCATTAAATTACATTTCTTTGGTCATTAGCACATGATTTATTTCAGCTTCTTGAAATATATCACCCTGTGATATGTAACCAAGGTGTTCATAAAAATCTTTAACATATAGTTGTGCATGTAGTTTTAAATAGGGCATCTCATTTTCGGATGCATATCTTTCAATTGCTTTCATTATTTCTGTAGCAACACCTTGTTTCCGGTATTCTTTTATAGTAGCTACTCGACCTACTTTATTTTTGTATAGTCTAGCAGCACCAACTGCTAAGTCATTCAAGTATGCTGTAAACAAAATGCATTGATCATCTAACCCATCGTATTCGATTTTCCAATCAATCTCTTGTTCAACTACAAAGACACATCCTCTTACTAACATATTATCAATTATTTCTTTTTGTGTTTTAGCAACTACAACTCTCATAAAATCACTCCTATAATTAAAATCAGATATTAAACTTTAATCTCAATAACATATCAATATTATATACTAATAATATTCCAAAATAAAAGGTTATATGATAAAATGTATTAAGAGGTGAGGAATGTGGAAGAATACTTAATTTATATCATCCCTGCTGTTTCGGTAATTTTAGTTTCAGTAATATTATATTATATTTTGAAAAAGCGTAGTAATAAGAATTTAAATTCTTTAGATCATATTGGTATCTTAGATCTAATTGATAAATCAAATGTCATAAGTATTGACTATATCAGAAACAAAATTGTTATTAATTTTCAAGATGTAAGCCAATTTAACGTTGAAAAATTGCACTCTTTAGGAGTGAAAGGGATCAGCGTTGTTGGAGATAAAATTAAATTTTATGTTAGTGATGATTCTAAAATCAACAAAAAATTATATGAATCAATAGAAGCCTTTATTGAAGGAAAGTGATTTTATGTTCTATTTACTAGCTTCAGAGATTACAGGATTTTTCAGCTTTTTAAATCCAATAATTGATTTATTAGAGGATTTAGATCATATAGGATTAGCACTTTATACTTTTGTTGAAGTGCTATTAATATTGCCTCCTATTGAAGTAATATATTATCCATTAATTCAGTTGAATGCTGAAACATGGTATTTATATTTAATCAATGTTGTGATTTTTAATGTATTTGCATCTATGGTTGGGTATTTTATAGGAAAGAAAATTGGATATCCAATATTAAGATATTTTTCTAATGAAGAAGTGTTAGAAAAAGCAAAAAAACTATTTGATAAATGGGGAGTTTTAGCTGTTGCAATTGGTGCATTTACTCCAATCCCATATACAATAGTAGTATTTCTTGCAGGGATTTCAAAAATGGATTTTAAAAAATTTATGTTAGCAGGTTTCATTGGCAGAGTTCCAAGATACGTTTTAGGCGGCTATCTTGTTGCATTTATTGTAACTGGCATAGATTCCGCTATATTAAATCAATATATGTTAATTCTTAGTATCCTGGGTATGATATTATTTTTATTATATTATGTGTTACAAGGATTATATAATATATATAAGAAAAGACAAGTTTCGTAAAGGTAATTTTAAACAAAAAAAGCGCTGAAATAGCGCTTTT
>CAYVZR010000094.1:0-4329 GCA_964456195.1 uncultured Candidatus Izemoplasmatales bacterium
GATTTTAAAAGATGCACTGAAATCTTCTTTCGCTAAGTCATCTTTCACAGCTTCATCATATATATATACTACTTGTTCTGTAGCAGACAGATTCAGTTCATATGCTTTAATTAAATCCTTAGCTAAATAAACCTTCTATATACTTAGTAATCTCTTCAAAAATATTTTTATGTTTAGAATCTGATTTATAGAATACTGGTGGTGTTCCTAATGGAACTTCCACTATGTATTTACCCTTATTATACAATTTACCGGTAAATAAATGGACCCAAGCATCACTTGGTATTGTAACTTCCATTTTCTTAGCTCTTTTTTTGATTACAGGACAAACATATATATCACTACCCAACAGGTAACATTGATCTGTATATAAATCAAAATACATAAATGTTGGTCGCATCATTGGATAACCTTTTTCTTGATATTCAGCTTCAACTGATTTCAAATAAGGTTTCAACATCGCGTGAATGTTAGTGAATTTAACCGTCATATCAATTAATTCATCATCAGTATCAAATTGTGCGTTAACCCAAGGTTTATTACCTTCGTGTCCTCTTAAGACTGGAGTGAACGTATTCATTTCCATCCATCTAATAAATAGTTCTTTACTTCTTTTAATTTTCGGTACTGTTGTATATCCACCTACATCTGAATGAGTTATTCCAACCCCACTTAATGCTAGAGATAAAGTTGCCCTAACAACTGAACCCATACCAAAATCATCAGTAAAGTCCACGTGTTGGTCACCATTCCATATTAAAGTCGTATATTTAACACTATCTTTATATCCCGCCCTATTAAAGAAAACAATTTTATTTAACATGTTTGTTTCTTCTAAAACTTCTCTATTGAGTTTAATCCATAAATCAGGCCATGGATTATGCATTTCTTCACCAGTACCATTTGCTAAGACACAGTCAAAAGGTAAATATTCTCCAAAGTCTGCCATCCAACCCATAATACCAATTTTAATATAATTATTTTTAATTACATTTTTATACCACTCATATGCTTTCGTATTTGTTAAATCAACTATTCCAAAATCAAATGTAGTAGCTTTTGTTAAGAAAGATGTTCCATCAGGATTCTTAACTAAGTAATCATTATCTAATGCCTCTTTAAACATTACTTCATTAGCGTTTAAATAGGGATTAATATAAGTTAAGAACTTAACTCCTAACTTATCCCATTTTTTGATATATTCCTCTAAATCAGGATATAACTCTTTGTTTTCTTCCCAATTCCATAGAACTTGCTTACCAAACATTGTAAATAGTTCACCGCACCAGTCTTGAGACCAGATACCATTAATCTTAGCGCCTCTATCTAACATTTTAGTTACTTTCTCGTCACAAATCTTAGACCCACCTTGAATAGATAGAATCATACCATCATAAATCCAGTCCGGTAATTTTGGCATAATTCCTCTTTGTTTAGCAAGTTTTCCACTTAACTCTAAAAGGCTATCTTCCTTACCAATTACTATTTCTTTTGGCATAGTTAAGAAAGTTAATTCATGATAGTTTGGATTAGAAAAATCTAATCGACCATAACTATCTGTTTCTGTATGTATGAAATAGTTCTTCGTTGAAATAAACGTTGGAGAAATAAAATATGTTTTATATTCTTCAAATTTCCACTTCTTTGGTTTTAAACCAAAAATTCTTCTTAATATTTTGTTATAGATTTGTTTTCTACTAATATGTTCTTCAACTAGATTCCTAACTGAATGTCCTCTAAGATTTAATGTTGTGAAATGTTCTCCACAGCCGAATATTTTTTCCTCTTTGGTTGCTTGAATTCTAAACTTTAAAGGTTTATCTGTATTTGACAATTCCAAATGCAATAAATCATCATCTATTTCAATAATATCAATAGTTAATTCATCAAATATAATCTTATTTTCAGTAATCTTATAATTTTTAAGTGAATAATAAGTTGTATTATCCTTAATATCAAAATCACCATTTAACATCGAAATATTTAAATCTTTATTACCTAGATAGAATGCTGGAATATCCTCAGTATGCTTGATTAACAGTAGTTCTCCTATATATATTTCAAAACCACTACTTGTAACTTTTAACATTGTTATTCATCCTCACTATGATAAAGTTTAGAATAATCTAGACCTGTAATGCTTTCAACGACTTTTCTTGTTTCAGTTGAAACATTTTGTTTTGATTCCCCGTTTTTAAGTCTTTCAATTTCAGACATCAAAATTTTATGGTTTCTAGGTGTGATTTTAAATCTAAATGATGATATAACACCTAATGTAATTAACAATAAAGGAGCAATAAAGAATACCAATTTAATGCCGTTTAAAGTTTCAAGTGATTGTATTTGAACTACTTCATCAATTGGAGCTACATATCCAAAATATTCTAAACCTACCCCTACTAGGAATAAAGCTAATGCTTGAGCTATTTTTCTTAAGAAAGTCATCATTCCAGCATAAATACCTTCACGTCTTTTAGTCGTAATCATTTCATCTGCATCAACAACAAAAGCTAACATATTATATGGTGTCATAACACATCCACTTAATCCAAACCCAATAACAATACCGATACCTAATACCAATAGGAATGGAGCCCCTGGTTGGATAAATATCATAGCTACTAAAGCTCCCCACCAAGTTAAAGCATGAATTCTATATGTTTTTGCATTTCCAAACTTATTAACAAATTTTAATACTATTAACATTGATAGCATTTGACAGATAACAACCGTTCCTAATAGAAGTTGATAGTTTCCGCCCATATTAACACCTCTATAAATGTAATCTCTAATATAGTATATTAATAAAGCATTAAAAACATCCATAGATACATAAGCAGCAATATACATACCTATCTGTACTCTTAAAGATTTATTTTTAACCGTTGAGCCAAAATCTTTACCTACTTTTTTAGCTATTGCCTTAACTGATAATTCTTTTCTTTCTTTTATTTCTTTTCTTTCTCTTTCATAGGTTCCTTTAAAAACAAAAATCCAAGGAATTGAGAAAATTAAACCGAATATAGTAGCCATTATCATATATCCAGTACTAGGAGATTCTAACATAGAAACTATTGTTAAAGGTAAAACAGCTCCTAAAAGCATTCCACCTTGTGAGAATAGCATTCTCACAGTAATTAACTTAGTTCGTTCTTTATAATTTGAAGTCATTTCTGAAGGCATAGCGTTATATGGAACCATAACTAATGTGAAAGCTGTATTAAAAAGTAAATATACTAATAAATAGTAAATGAATTTTCCAGCAGCACTTTGAATCCCAAAATTACTCCACAATAAAAACCATGATACAAATATAGGTGCTATACCTATAAGGAAGTAAATTCTTCTTCGGCCATGCTTACTCTTCGTATTATCTGAGATATATCCCATTGCAGGGTCGCTAATTGCATCCCAGAACTTACCAATAAGTATAATAGAACCAGCTAAAACTGGTCTTAATCCTACTACGTCCGTTAAAAATACTAAAAATAATGCACCAATAATGAAGAAAGCTCCTCCACCATATAAATCACCGACTGCATATGAAAAAACATTTTTCATTGTTAGTCTTCTTTTTGTTTGTTCTGCCAAAATATTTCCTCCTAAAATGCGCCCTAATTCAATAGGGACGTTATATGATATATTTATATAATTATATATCTTTATTCTATTTTATTTGATAATAGTATAATATACAAACGCTTACAAATCAATAGTTATACAGAAGTTTAATACATTATTTTTACTCAAGATTTTTCTATCAAATTGATAGAATTATCAATGGCAGAATTTGGCGATAAATTCACATTAGAGTTTTGTATTGCATTCACTAAGTATCACACATAAATTTATGGTAAAAAACGGATAAGTTTAACAATGGGTTTTATTTATGAAAAAATTGTTTATATTGGTTTTTCTTTTTTGCAACTTAATACTTAATAAGTTGTGCTTCAATGACAACTAATACTGTAAATATAACCTCTGAAACATCTACTTTTACTACTACATTTACTACATATATAGAACATGAATTTAATTACTTGAATTTTTATATTACTTCCTTAGTACTAGAAATGAATTGTCATATCAAAAAATAAATGCAATCTAAAAAAAACAGTGGATTTTTCCCACTGTTTTGTTTTTATTCTTCTAACAAACCTATTATTTCTTCCTTAAGCTTAATAAACCCTTTTTCTTCAACGATTCTTTCTTTTGAATTTTTAAGTAACCTATAAGTGTATTCAATATTGTAATCTTTTACAATGCTTTTTTCGCCTCTACGCATAACATAGATTTTTGTACCAAGTAATAAAGCTTCATCTATATCAT
>CAYVZR010000095.1:0-4328 GCA_964456195.1 uncultured Candidatus Izemoplasmatales bacterium
TCCTACAAAATTAACAGGTGTAGAATCAATGTATAATAGTCTAAATGCAATAAATCCAGCATTCCCAACTATTATGGGTACTATGATGAAAGACGGAACTGAAATCACAATGGCATTAGGATTATTCGTAGCAACAGCAGGAGCTTTATACGGTTTAATTGCTCTTGTATTAAACCAATATGGTAAGATTGAAGAATAATAGATTATAATAAAAAAAACAATATAATGAACCACCATATATTAACAAAAATATGGTGGTTTTTATTTGATATGAATTTTTATAGTAGGGGATAATGTTATATAGTCATAGAATTACTATAAATCAGTTATACTCCTAAGTCCTCTATTAATACAAAGTACTATAAATAAGTTATTAGGTATTTTAAAAATTTGTTTTTTAAAAAAAATAGATTATACTTAATTATAAATAGATGGAATAAGGTGAGGAAATTGAATAAATTACAGAAAATATCTATCTTAAGTATTTCATTACTTATTATTATGTCAAGTGCAGCCGTTTCACCTGCATTACCTTATATTGGTGAGTATTTTAGTGATTCTAGTGAATTAATGATTAAGATGGTTATTTCATTACCTGCTATTTTTATAATTCCTGTGGCTTTGATTACGGGTAGATTAATCTTTTATATTAAAAAGAAACATTTGTTGTATATTGGATTAGTCTTATATTTAATAGGTGGATTAGGGGGCGCATTACAAAACTCAATCTATTTATTATTGGCGTTTAGGGCATTGATGGGTATTGGGATTGGTGTTCTGATTCCACTGACAAGAGGCATTATCGCAGACTTTTTTACTGGAAATGAAAGGGCTAAAATGATGGGATATTCATCTGCGTTTAATAACTTAGGTGGAATGATTGCTACGGTAATTGCAGGGGTATTAACGGTGTATGGTTGGAGATATCCATTTTTAGTTTATATATTAGCTTTTGTTGTTTTAATTTTGATTATTATTTATTTACCAAATCAAGACATCCCTCCAAAAAAGACACATAAAATTCACATAAATAAACATGTTTGGACTTTAGGACTAATCCATTATATGATGATATTAACTTTTTATGCAATACCTTCTGAATTAGGGTATTTTATTACAACAAACAACTTTGGAAGTGGCGTTACAATTGGATTATTGATCTCGATTGTTACCCTCGGATCTTTCTTTTTTGGTATCATATTTCATAAAATAAGATTGTTATTAAAAGGAGGGACCATTTTATTTGGACTTACTTTATTAACTGTCGGCATGCTTGGCATTGGTCTATCTAGTAATTTATTTGAAGTTTCCATTGCGTTATTACTTGTAGGATTTGGTATGGGAATTGTTCCACCTGTAATCTACTTGCAAACTTCTTTAGTTAGCTCTAAATTTGATGTGACTTTATCCTTAGCGATTGTATCGATATTCTCATTTTTAGGACAATTTTCTTCTCCAATAATCAATCAGGTTTTACAAAATATTTTCGAGTATCATAGTGTGGAATCAACTTTTATTATATCAACCTTTATTGGATTGATTACGATTGCTGTTATTGCTATTAGTAAAATTATAAAAACGAAAATACCATTAACCTAATTTCCAAATTTTATGGTTGTAGTTTTAGATTGAGAATCCATGTGTCCCAATATTACTTCTTATAAATTCATAAATGGAGCACTTTTATATTTTAAAGGAATAATGATTGATTAACAATGCGCCGACAGTTCAATTCTGTCCCTAGCACCATCTACAATTTATTTAATCCCTTGAAGTTTTTTTATTATAACTGTATATTGAGATGGATCCTAGTCATTTATATATGATATAATAATAAATGTAAAGATTTGAGATTAAAATAGCTTAGTAAGATTTTGTTTTATGCTTTTTAATCATTAAGGAGGGAACATGAAGTATATTGATTTAACACACAAGATTGGTATCAATACTCCAGTCTCACCTTTTGATGAAAAAATCAAAATGAAGCGAGTAAAGTTTATAGATAAAGATCACTATAACGATACAAGTATGACTAGTACAATGCATATTGGAACACATATTGATGCTCCTAGCCATATGACTAATATTGAAAAGAATATTAGCGATTATGATATTTCAAAATTTATTGGAAATGGTGTAATACTTGATTTCTTTGGAAAAAAGAATATTGATTTGAAGCAAGAACATAAAGATATAATTAAAGAAGATTCTATCGTATTAATCTATACAGGATATGACAAGATAATTGGAGAAGATGAGTATTATTATAAACATCCTATAATCTCTGAAGATTTATGTGATTATTTAATAGAAAAGAAAATTAAAATAGTTGGACTTGATTTTTTTAGTCCAGATCAATCACCTTCAATCATTCATAAGAAGTTATTACAAAACGATATCTTGATTGTAGAAAACCTTAAAGACGTAGATCTTTTGTTGAATTATAAAAATATTGTAGTACATCTAATACCTATTAAGGTTGATGCAGAGGGAGCTATGATAAGAGCTTATGCATTAGTAAAATAGAGTAATTAATTCATTAAGCACATTCTTTGAATGTGTTTTTTTTATATAGAGGAGAGAGACAGTATAGTTGTCTCCCTCTTCATATAATGACTTAAAACTTATTTTTTTGTAAAGCCTGCTTTGATAAGTTGTTGTTCAGCTTCTTCATGAGTAGAATAGTGTATTTTTTTACTTGAACACAATTCTTTTATTTTTAATATAACGTCATGTTTTGGCTCTCTGAACTTTCCTGCAAGATAATTGATCTCATGGTCTTGAGAACAATTAAAGTATTTTCTATCTTTGTTCACAATTTGTCTCCCTTCTTTATTTTTCTTGCCTTCTATTTTAGTATACCATGATTATCTGTCCGTTCTAATTTACCAATAAATTCATGTAACTCTTTTTTTTGTGTTTGTTTGTGATATTCGGAATAAATACTGACAAAATACTTTGACTATAAAAATAACTTTTATACCTAAATATTTATGATATAATAGTAACAGGTGATTTAAATGAATAGAATAAAATATTCTTTTCAAATGTTATTAAAAGTATTTGTTAAATTCTATTTTCTAAGGGCATATAAGTTGAAGTATGTATTTAAGAATTTCAATCCAAAAAGGGATGGACCGTATTTTTTGATTGGGAATCATGTACACTTCCTTGATGCTTTTTTTAGTAGTTTTCCTATCAAAGGTTATGGAATTCCTGTAGTTAATTCGTTTGTACTAACTAGTTTTTGGCAAAGGATTGTTTTAACAGTAGTGGTAGACTCGATAGGAAAAAGAAAAGGACAATCTGATATACAAACTATTAAAGATATTAGGAAACATATAAAAAAAGGAAATGTTATTTCATTATACCCTGAGGGGAACGCTTCTTATTATGGGGATAATACTGAGAGTGTATACGCTACTGCTAAATTAATAAAAAAACAAAAGATTGATGTCGTATGTGCAAAAATAAAGGGAGCATATTTTGCAAAACCTAGATGGAGAAAAACTAGAGCAAAAAAACCATATATGGAAATAGAAATGTTTACATTGTTTACTGAAAAACAATTAATAGATTTAAGTGTAGATGAAATATATAAAGAAATGATAAATTCTTATTATCAAGATGATTATAAGTGGAACAACAATAGAAAGATTGTTTATAAAGGAAAGAACCGTTTAGAGGGTGCTGAGAGGGTAATATATGGTTGTCCAAAATGTGGCTCCATAAATACAATTAATACTAATGGAGACCATATTACTTGTGATAACTGTGATCTTCTGGGAACTATTAATGATTTTGGGTTTATTGAGGGTACTAAATATGATAATTTTATTGAATGGGGATCTTTTCAAGAAGAATTACTTGAAAGAAAACTAGATGAAAGATTTGAATTTGATATCAGAGTTATGAAAATTAATCTAAGAGAATATAAGAAATTTAATTTAGGAAAAGCTAAATTAATATATGAAAATAGAATGTTTAAATTAAAAAGCAATAAATTAGATTTACAATTCGTTATTAAGAATATGATTGGACCTGCTTATACAGAATTTGATGAGTTTTCATTTGATTATAATAATGAAACTTATATGTTTATTTCAGAAAATCCAAAATTACTTTTAGATATAACAAAATCAATAAAGGAGGAATAATTTATGTTTGATTTAGTAGAAAATTGGGGCTTTGTAAATTACTTTATTTATATAGGTATTTTACTTTTTGTTGCCAAAATAATTAAGGAAAAGGTACCATTTCTAAATAGGGTTATTATCCCAACAGCTTTAATAGCTGGATTTATTGGATTAATCCTTGCTGATGGATTC
>CAYVZR010000096.1:0-4299 GCA_964456195.1 uncultured Candidatus Izemoplasmatales bacterium
CCTCCCAATTTATAAAACTGTATTTGTGCATCTTTTGGATATTCATCTACAATATTTTCAATCTCTTCATTTGATAAGTTCAATCCATTTAGGTAATAACTAATAATTTCCTTTGATTCATTCAGTGAATATTCACTGAATTTCCTAAAATTAACTAATAAATCTAAGACTTGAAGCAACTTGTAGTTCTCATTTGTAACTGTAACTCTTGCTTGATTCATGATCACTCTAATGTTTTTCACCCTTATTGTTCTTTTCTTCTTTGATACTTTATTGGAATATACAACTAAATCACTAGATGTTTGTGTAGTTAATCTCAATGCATTTGCGATATAAAATCCACTTCTATATCCAATTACAGTGCCATCTTCGGCCTTTATATACTTCTTATTTACAGCATCTTCTGAGTTCAATACAGCTGTCTTTAAAATTCTATTTGGATTTGGTAATCCATACACGCCATTCTTTGATTTTATCAATTTTTCTTGTTTAAGTAATCTTCTAATTGATTCTCTAATTGTGCCTTGTTTAACATCAGGAAAAACACCATATAATTCCTTTAAAAGAAATGGTTCACTAAATTTATATTTCTTCTCAATGTATTCATATAATTGATTAATTATTTTCTTCTTTTTCATGAGACCTCCTTCACTACAACATCATTATAACATAAATATTTCATTTTGTGACATTTATTCTTATATTGTAAGAATATTTGTCACATATTATTAATTGACGTTTTTTGCCTTGAAAGAGTAGTCGAGCTTGTGTGTCTAATAAAACTCAGTCAACACAAGCAATGAAATGCACTGCAAATTTAATAATATATCTCCCTTTAGGATGTAACAAAGTAAAATCACTTCCTTTAATCCATGGCTCTCCTTCTACGGGGTTATAAATCAACCTTGGATAACTCTTCAAACAAGCATACAAAAACTTGGATTCTTTGTAACTTGAGAATCCAAGTTTTTATTCTATTCAATTTCCTTCTTATTTCCATTTTCGTGATTTTCGGCAATAATTTAATCTCATTTTCGTGATGGAAATCATATCATTGATATATTAGTATAACTTAAAAAGTAATTGTATGTCCAAATTCATCAGTGTAAGGTATCTTATGTGTCTCACACCATCTTTTCGCAATGTTCAGTTCATATTCATCTTTGAACTTATAAAACCGTTCCAGTAAATGATATCTCGGAAACAGGTCTTTGACTTTACGATATTTATTTGTACCATGAAATTTTTCAAAAAACATGTTTTTAACAGTAGGGTGTTCAATTAGTTTAAAAAATGCAAGGAACATATCTCTACCAAAAGGTGAAACAACCACTTGTATCATTCCTTCTTTACGATTTTCAATGTCTTCTTCATCTATTACATCGTATGTAACCTCTAGTTCGATGGATTGTTTTATTGGATCATAATACACATATTCGTCATACTTATTATCTTGAGCCATATCAATCACATCACTTAATTCTTTTATTTTTAGCATTGATAATACCTCCAATAAGATTACTGTTTTTCAATGTAATCAATCTCCTCTTTTGTCGGAGCTTTCTTTTGTTCGTAACTACGTTTATAGATAGCTGGTATAATTTGAAGTCGTTTATTCATTTCTTCTATGTCAAACAGTGAGAAATCAAAATCGTCAATACCGATCCATTCTTTGATTTCGTGATATAGTTTTGATTTTTTTGATGTATACGATTTGATGATATCATTGAGTCTCCAAACACCCCCACAATCTTCTATAACACCAAATCCATTTCCATCAAGAACTTGTGGTAATGTTGCAAATTCATCTATTTCACTGATTTCTGTCAATTTGATATCTACAAACCAATCATCACCAAAATCATACCAAAGCTCCATTCTTTCACCAATTCCTGAAATAGCATGTTTCAGTTTCTCTTTTGAAACATTATAAATGATATCGTTGTCTCTTCTAGGAACATCATCAATAATGTCTAATAATTCATAGCGATATCTTATTGTTAGAAGATCAGGATGTTCTTTTAAAAATGCTTTTTCATCAAAAGAATCTCCTGTTAATTTTTTATTTTTCTCCACTTGCATCTTTCCAACAGGTACAGTGATTTTGAATAAATGACTTGCTTGCATCTCAAAAAGTACTAAGACAATATATACGAACTCAGCAACTGTTATCTTTTCTTGTACTTGAATAGTTCTCCAAATCGTAGGTTTTGAATCTCTTAGTTCAAGATTGAACTCATATACCTTAGTATTCAACCTCATCGCCTTCTTTCTTATATAACACTACGTTGTCATCATCATCCAGATCAAAATACGCATAGAAAATTTCTATGAACGACTCCTAGAAGTACTCGTTATCACCCGGGATTCTTTTATACAGTTTTTCTGCTGATGAAGTGTCATTTTTCTTCAATGAAATAGCAAGAGTTCCCGCAAAGAATTCAAGTGTCATATCAAGTAATTCTTGTGGATACATGTAGTCATATTCTTCCAATTCATCCATAAATCTTATCGCTAATTCTAAAGCTACTGCCATTGTTTCCTCTTCAGAAATACTTGTTTCTAAAAAATGTTTTGCAGTCATATATACATTTGTATACTCACTTGTTGGATCATCAATTAGTTTCATGATTTTAATCAATGCTTTTTTCGAACTTGTCTTCTTATTATTCAAGATATTATATAAGAGTTCTTCAGCATTCAGATTTTTTGAACAAACTAACAACAAAATATCAAGTAATTCTTGCTTGTTTTTCTCTTTTAAAATATGAAACACCTTTAAGTTCATCTCTTAAGAATGGTTCGCGTTCCTGAAACAAGTTATTGAGTGTTTGTACATGCATATTAACATCTTCTTTTATATACAATATATTTTATATAATAATTATTACACTATAAATTAATTTTGTAAAGTTTTTGATTGAAGTGCTTTTGATTACTTAATAAAAGAACACTTTAATCGGTACTGACTCTTTCTATTGGATTCCCATTATCTTCTCATCAAAACTCAAAGAATTTTCTTAATCACATGTTTTTTATATCACTAAAATTTTGTTCTTTTTAAGTATATCCTAGCTGTATTGCGACTTTACTGAAACACGTTTCACTGAATCATGTTTCACTAAGGAAATATTTTATCCATATCAACATGCAAATTTTATATGATTTTTTAAACAAAACAGACATTGAGCCCCCCAATAAATAACTAAAAAAGCAAGAATTTATCCTGCTTAAATATTGGTAATATTTATATTTTGTCAAACATTTCATAACAATAACTGCACAATTAACTGTCAAACTAATGGGTCACAGGTGTCTCTATTGATTGAATTCATCTTTATTGTATGTTTTCACATACTCTTTAACTAACTCTACTGCAGTACCGTTATTCCCATTGAAAAGAGCATCTCTAATTTCTTTGATTTCATTTAAGATTAATTCTTCTTTATCAATATGGTTTGGTTCAATATATATTTTATTATTCTTTGTTTTCAATGTGGTAGAATAATCTACTAGTAACTCTTCAAACATCTTTTCTCCAGGTCTTAATCCAGTAAATTGAATTCCAATGTCTTTGTATGGTTCTAATCCAGATAGTCTAATTACCTTTTCAGCTAAATCCAATATCTTTACTTGGTCTCCCATATCTAAAACAAATAACTCTCCACCTTCAGCATATGCTCCTGCTTGAATAACAAGTTGACATGCTTCAGGTATTGTCATAAAGAATCTTATAATATCAGGATGAGTTACTGTAACAGGTCCCCCATCTTCTATTTGTTTTTTAAACAATGGAATTACTGACCCATTTGATCCTAAGACATTTCCAAATCTTACAGCTGCAAAATCCGTACTACTTTCTTTGTCAAGAGCCATTACAATACGTTCAGCCATTCTCTTTGAAGCACCCATAATATTAGTTGGATTAACTGCCTTATCGGTAGAGATTAATACAAACTTCTCTACATTATGTTTTATTGCCATTTTGGCAGTATTGTATGTTCCAAATACATTATTTTTAATTGCCTCTTTTGGAGAAACCTCCATAAGTGGCACATGTTTATGTGCAGCTGCGTGGAATACAACATCTGGTTTATATTCTTTAAAGATTTCATCTAAACGTTTTTCATCTCTAACACTTGCTATTAAGACAATAATTTCTGGTTTGAATTTACAATTATCATGACGATATAATCTATCAAATTCCATTTGAAGATCATAGACATTATTTTCATATATATCAATAATAATTATTTTCTTGGGGTTATATTTTACTAATTGTCTACATAGTTCAGATCC
>CAYVZR010000097.1:0-4277 GCA_964456195.1 uncultured Candidatus Izemoplasmatales bacterium
GGATTGAAAATCCATGTGTCGCAGTTAAATAGCTTCACTTATCTATTATTAGATCAAATATATCTTTCAATTAGGATATTAAACACGGAGCCGTATCGTAAGGAGTTACATCTAGTGATACTAGAAATATAACAAAACATTCTCATTCTTATTGAACTAGTTATTTATTGATATATGTTCTATATAATTATTCGAGGTGTTATAATATAAAGACATATTCAATATAGTAATGCAGTAAAAAGGAGAAAAATATGAAAAAAGGTATTATTTTATCAGTTTTATTAATGACAATAGTATTATCTGGTTGCAAAGCATTAAAAACATATCCAATAATTGAAATCGGAAATATTGAATATTCTGTAGATTCAATTGTTTTCGAAATAGATATTATAGATCCTGATTCTGTAGGTGAAGTAACTGCCATTGAGCTATTTCTAGGAGATGAATTAGAAGAATCTTTTAGTGACTTAACAAAAAGAGAGTTCCTTGATCTTACTAGTAATCTAGAATATGATATCAAAGTAACATACACCTTTGATTTAAAGGATGGATTAGGAGAGCAAAATTTAGTTGCGTCATATACCTTTGTCATTGTTGATGCAACATTTGAGACCATTTTTGAAAACTTGGAATTATACTTCCCAAAAGTAATCACTTCAAATTTAACGTTACCTGATTTCAGTACCGTGGATACATCTTTATCATATGATATTGATTGTGCAGATATCGTTCGTAATCGTATCGTTTATACTTACCCTTCAGATACCACAACATGTAACATAGTTATCGAAGCAACATATAAAGATGAGATGAGAACTAAGAATATTGAAGTTGTTATGAGTTCAATTGATGACTTGCCTAGAATTCCAGAAATTCACATTAATACTATTAATAACACAGTAGTTGATTCTAAAGAATATTATGTGGATGCGACACTAAACCTTATTCCAAACGAAGGTTCAGAATTTGAAGGATTAAACAATGTATCATTAAGAATTAAACTTAGAGGAAATTCTACATTATATATGCCAAAAAAATCATATAAGATTAAATTTGATGATAAGCAGTTGTTATTATCTACATATCAAGAAAAGACATGGGTATTACTAGCCAATTTCTCAGACCAGACGCTAATAAGAAACCATATAGCATATTCTATGAGTGAAAATCTAGGTATGGAGTTTGCTCCAGGGCAAACATTAGTAGATGTTTATTTAAATGGAGAATACTTAGGTAATTACTTGCTTTCTGATCAAATTGAAGTATCTTCAAATCGTGTCAATGTAGAAGAGGAAGTTCCTGATTTAGATACTGGATATCTAGTGGAACTAGACCTAGGTCTTTATCGTGAAGGATTAGAAAACACTGAAGAAAACTACTTCTTAATTAATGGTATTCCTTTTGTTGTTAAATCCCCAAAATATGATAAAGATTACTACCGAGAAGGTCATTTAACATATATTCAAAACTACTTTGAAGATGTTTACTATACACTTCAAAATAATGAAAACTATTCTGATTTAATCGATATAGATTCTTTCATTGATTGGTTTATTGTTAATGAAGTGTTTAAAAATGTGGATTCAGGTTATTCAAGTGTTTATTTCTTTAAAGATAAAGGCGGTAAATTAAAAATGGGACCTGTATGGGATTTCGATTTATCAACTGGTAATCCAGGTCACCTTGGAGATGATTTGCGTGGCCCTGAAGGGTGGTATACTTCTAGAAGTGACAAAAATGTATTCTTCTATTACTTAATGCAATATCCTGAATTTGAAGAACAGTTAAAGGAACGTTGGAATGAAGTATATGAATCGGTCATACTTAGAACACTAGATGATGTATTACTAGTATCTGATTCAATAGTATATTCAAGTTATATGAATTTTCTAAAATGGGATATTATTGGAATAAATTATGATTGGTATACTGCACCCGAAATATATGATCTCAAAACATATGACGAACAAGTTTGGTTTCTTCATGATTATCTAGAAGCAAGAATAGAATGGCTCAATGAAGAAATTAATAAGTAAAATAACAACAAGTTAAGTCAATTTAAATACTTTACTTATCTTGAACTAAAAGGTTTTAAGCAGTAGTTGAAAACTTCATGATATGCATTTAGTGACAATTTACAACTTAAAATGATACAACTAGCCGTACCAGAAGTAATTACAACTAATGATATGCACATCATAATAAAGCTATTTATGGATAATTGGAATGTGGTGCAATGACATAGTATTCAAGTCTAGAGATTGTTGGGTCATTGGTTCAATACGAGTTTTTTTACTTTTTGTTTCAACAAATTTATTACTAAGGAAAAAAATAGAAAAAGTTTTCACAAAATGAAGTATATGATATAATACCGTTGTGAAAGCGTTTTATTTTTTATTCGATTAAAGGAGGATATCTATGTTTAAAAACATCAATGAAATGATTGAATTCGTTCATAATGAAAATGTCGAAGTAATCGACTTAAAAGTGGTAGATATGATAGGTCGTTGGCATAGACTTTCCATTACATCACAAAAATTAACACCGGATATTATTGATAAAGGAATTGGGTTTGACGGTTCGAGTTATGGATTCTTAACAGTAGAAAATTCTGATATGGTTATGATTCCAGACGTTGGTTCATGTTATCTTGATAGCTATAAAGAACATAAAACCATTGTTGTCATTGCTAATATTTACGTTATTAGAGGAGATAAGTTTTTCCGTTTTGAAGATGATCCACGATTCATCGCAGAAAAAACCGAACTATATATGAAGGATAAAGGTATTGCAGATACTTGCTTACTAGGCCCGGAATTTGAGTTTTTCGTATTGGATCATGTTTCATATCGAAATACAAACCAACATATGGAAGTTAAATTAGATAGTGTACAAGCAAACTGGAATAGTAGTGATGATTCCTATAAAAACATCGGTTATACAGTCCCTCACCACGGTGGGTATCATGTAGATTCACCATGGGATGCAAGTTATGAATTTAGAACTCAGGCAAGTATTGAAGCAGAAAAAATTAATATACCTATTAAATATAATCATAGTGAAAATGGTGGACCCGGACAAGTCGAAATTGAAGTAAACTTTGCTGGAGTAAAAGAAATGGCAGATCGTACGATGAAAATGAAGAATTTGCTAAATCTTACAGCTTATAAAATGCGTAAAAGTGTCACTTTTATGCCGAAACCATTTGTCGATGAGTGTGGAAGTGGAATGCATGTGCATATTCAACTTAAAAAAGATGGAAAATACATTATGTTTGAAAAAGGTAATTATGCTGACTTAAGTGATACCGCTCACTATATGATAGGTGGTATATTAAAACATGCAAAAGCAATTACTGCGATTACCAACCCATCAACAAATTCTTATAAACGTTTAGTACCAGGGTTTGAAGCACCTGTTACGATTGGTTACGCAACTGCAAACCGTTCAGCTGTAATACGTATACCAGGTTATACCATTCAAGAAGATGAAAAACGATTTGAGTTAAGAAGTCCTGATGCTACTGCAAATCCTTACTTAGCCTATTCAGCAATCATGATGGCAGCGTTTGACGGTGTTATCAACAAAATTGATCCTTCCAAACTAGGATTTGGTCCATATGACTTCAACTTATTTAAATTAAGTAAAGAAGAACAAAAAGGAATCAAGACGCTTCCTACTTCTTTGATGGAAGCCGCAAAAGAACTTGAAAATGATTATGAATTCTTACTGAAAGGAAATGTATTTACAGAAAACGTAATTAGAAATCATATTAAGCGTATCAAAGAAGAATATTTATTAGTAAGTAAAATGCCTCACCCAATAGAATTTGAAATGTATTATAGTCTATAAAAAAAGAAGGATTATGTTTTGAAGACTGAAGTGATATAAAGTTAGTAGACACTAAAAAGGTGTTTACTAACTTTTTTAATGTCTATATAATTAGAGTACCTAAAGAAAGGAAGATTCAATATGCCAAGTGGAAGACCAGAAGGTGGAAAGAACAAGAGTTATACTTTCGAGTTTAGGCTTCAAGTAGTTACAGAGTATTTAACTGGAGAATCAATTAAGAAGAAATAATTTATAATTAAACAAAGTAAATACCTCTAATTAGAGTTGATCATTGATCATATTCTATTTAGAGGTATTTTTCATATTAATATTGGTTAGGTGTCTTTGTAAAGTTTCTGATTTAACAAATGAACAATATTAGCTGATAGGAATAAAGTAATCACAAATAAGATATAATAAATAATGTATCCAAAAGTGAGATTTTC
>CAYVZR010000098.1:0-4227 GCA_964456195.1 uncultured Candidatus Izemoplasmatales bacterium
TCGATTATAGTTCAATGATATTAGCTTACTATCTCAATGTAGTAATATATTTCTTCATAGGCTATAGTATTATTAATTACTTCTACAATTTGACATTAAAAGGCCAAACATTTGGAAGACGCTTTATGAAAATCCAATTGTATGGTAAAGTTACATGGTTCACATTATTATTAAGAGAAGTTTTATGGAAACCTGTTTTTTGGCTTTTCACTTTCTCTGCAGGAATCGCGATAGATGCAGGTCTCATCTTATTTACTAAGAAGAAAAAAACAATTAGAGACTATTTATCTGAGACAGAACTAAGATTTACAGGCGTAAATTACCCGTTTTAAAAATAAAACAAGAAATATATAAGGAGGATTATTATGACGTTAGGAATTGGAATTATTGCTTTAATTGTATTAGGAATACTAGTATTAATATTCGTTGGAGCAGCATTTACAATCGTTCAACAAGCAAATCGCTTTGTTATTGAAAGATTAGGTGCTTATCACCAAACATTATCAGTGGGATTACACTTCATTATTCCATTCATTGACAGAATTACTAAAAAAGTTTCTATAAAAGAACAAGTAGTGGATTTTCCACCACAACCAGTTATCACAAAAGATAATGTTACTATGCAAATAGATACAGTTGTATTTTATCAAGTAACAGATCCTAAATTATTTACTTATGGAGTTCATAACCCTATGAGAGCAATTGAAAATCTTACAGCTACAACATTACGTAATATTATCGGGGAACTTGAATTAGATGAATCACTTACTTCTCGTGATTTAATCAATAGTAGAATGAGAATCATCTTAGATGAAGCAACAGACCCATGGGGAATAAAAATTCACCGTGTAGAAGTTAAAAACATCATTCCACCTAAAGATATCCGTGAAGCAATGGAAAAACAAATGCGTGCAGAACGTGAACGTCGTCAATCTATTTTAATTGCTGAAGGTAAAAAAAGAGCTGCAATACTTACTGCTGAGGGAGAAAAAGAATCTCAAATCCTTAAAGCTGAAGGTGAAAAACAAGTTAGAATTAAAGAAGCCGAAGGTAAAGCCCAAGCAATTCTTGAAGTACAAGATGCAACTGCAAAAGGTATTACAATGATTAAAAAAGCAGGAGCAGACGAAGCATTCTTACGTTTAGAAGCTTACAAAGCTATGGTACAAGTGGCACAAGGTGAATCTAACACATTAATAGTTCCTTCTGATTTACAAGGAATTACTGGATTAACTGCTACAATAGCTGAAACAATGAAAACTGTAAAAAAATAACATAATTAAAAAGAGAGTCTCGTGAGAGATTCTCTTTTTTTGTTTAAAATTCGCAATTTCTTGGTGTTCTTGGGAAAGGAATTACATCTCTAATGTTTTCAACACCAGTAATGTACATCAACATTCTATCAAATCCAAGGCCGAATCCAGCATGTTTACATCCCCCATATTTACGTAGATCTAAATACCACCATAAATCTTCTTTAGGAACGTTCATTTCTTCCATTCTTTTTTCTAAATATTCAAGTCTTTCTTCTCTTTGGCTTCCACCAATTAATTCTCCACTACCAGGAACAAGTAAATCCATAGCTGCTACTGTTTCATTATCATCATTTAAGCGCATATAGAAAGCTTTTATATCTTTTGGCCAATCAATAACAAAAACAGGACCATAAAAGTGTGCAACTAGATATTTTTCATGTTCAGTTGCAAGATCTTTTCCATGTTCTGGTTTATTATCAAATGATTTTTTCGAGTTTAAAAGAACATCTATTGCTTCTTTATGTGTGATTCTAACAAAATCACTAGATATCACTTGGTTTAGCTTATCTAATAGCCCTTTTTGTACAAATTTGTTAAAGAATTCCATCTCTTTAGGAGCTTTTTTTATAACATAATCAATTACAAATTTAACCATGTCTTCAGCTAGTTGCATATCATCATTAAGATCTGCGAATGCAATTTCAGGTTCAATCATCCAAAATTCGCTTGCATGAGTAGTTGTATTTGAGTTTTCAGCTCTAAACGTTGGTCCAAATGTATAAACATCTTTAAAAGCAAGAGCAAATGCTTCAGCTTGAAGTTGTCCTGATACGGTTAAATTAGCCTTCTTTTGAAAGAAGTCTTTTTTATATTCAATTTCCCCATTTTCACCGCGAGGAATATTTTCTAAATCTAATGTAGTTACTCTAAACGTTTCACCAGCACCCTCAGCATCACTTGCTGTGATTAATGGAGCTGCAACATGTATAAAATCTCTCTCTTGAAAGAAAACATGTATAGCGTGATTCAACAAACTTCTTACTCTAAATACAGCAGAGAATAAATTTGTTCTAGGTCTTAGGTGCGCGTTTTCCCTTAAAAATTCTCTTGAATGTCTCTTAGGTTGTATCGGGTAGTCTTCAAGAGAATCACCAAGTAATTCAATTTGTCTTGATTTAATTTCATATGGTTGCTTCATTTTAGGTGTACTCACTAAAATACCTGTAACTTTTATTGAACTACCAACTCTGTACTTTTGTACATCTTTAAAATTATCAAGAAATTCGTTTTCATAAACTACTTGAATTGTTTCAAAAAATGTTCCATCATTCAAATTGATAAATCCAAACTCTTTTTGTGCTCGATTATTTCTAATCCAACCATATAATGTTACTTCTTGTTGATCTAACTCTAAATATCTACTATAGAGTTCTTTTACTGTTGTTTTCAAATTCATCACTCCTTTTATAATAAAAAACGCCCTCAAACAAACGTTCAAGGACGAAAATATTTCCGCGGTACCACCTTAATTCAAAAGCACTCAATCCTTTAACGCAGGAATACGGATGGTTCTACTTAATTCTTCCATCACTCATGGTGTTATTCATACTTATCTTATAATCTAGCTTTCACCATCCTAGAATCGCTTTGCACAGTTTTAAGTATTACTTGTCCAATCATCGTTTATACATATATAGTATCAAATTCTTATTAATTGTCAATATTTTATTACTCTAGTTCCTCTATCGCTGGAGATTCAATGTCTTTTACATTTGAAATATCTTTGAATGTTTTACCGATTTTACTACTTGTTGTATGTATTTCTTTAACACTTTTTCCAACAGTATCAATGTTTCTTGAGAGTTTATCCCATCTTTCTTGATAACGATTAAATTCAACACCTAATTTAATAAGTTGCTCTTGAATTTCTTTTGAAAATTTGTCACGTTCTAAATTTTTCAATAATACCTGTACTGTAGTTAAAAAGCTCATTAAAGTAGTTGGTGAAGCAATCCATACTTTTCTTTTTTGTGCATATTCAATAATATCTTGATGATATGCATTAAGTTCAGCAAATATTGCTTCAGCAGGTACGAACATAACCGCTTGATCACTTGTCTCGTTTAAAATAATATATTTAGATGAAATATCATCAACATGTTTCTTTAAATCTGACTTAAATTTCTTTGTCGCTTCATTTCTAAGTGCTTCACTTAAATCTCTGTCTACCATTCTTTGATAATTTTCTAATGGAAACTTAGAATCTATCGCCAAATCTCCCATTGGATCAGGAATATGTAATAATGCATCTGCAATTTTCCCATTTGATAATGTTACCTGTGTTTTAAATATCTTTTCATTATTTTCTCCAAAAATCGAAACCAAAATGTGATTCAATTGCACTTCTCCGAAAGTCCCTCTGGTTTTTTTATCTGTTAAAACATTTTGTAAAGATACAACATCTGTAGATAACTTCTCTATATTTTTCTGTGCTTCATCAATTTTCGACAGTCTTTCGACTATGCTTGTGAAGGTTTTATTAGTTTTGTCAAAGCCTTCACTTAAGCGGTTTTCCACTTTTTTATTGATTCTTTCCATTTGCTCTTCTATCTTTACATTAAGAGCATTAAAACTATCAAAGATGTTTTTATTTAATCCTTCTTTGAACTCATTTAAATCCTTAATATTCTCTTTACTTCCTTTTCCAATTTGAGTCTCTATTTCTACTTTTAAATCCCCGTATTCTTTATTCATTGTATTTGATAATTTATAATTCTCTTCCTTAATGTTGTCTTTTATATTGTCAAAGATGTTTTTATCTGTATTATTACCTTTTTTTAAATTAACGATAAGTATAACAACTAAAAGAATTACTGCTACTCCAAGTAGTGATATAGTATATATTTCCATCATTCCACCTCCATAAATATTATAGCATTTTTTATAAAAAAAAAGTAGATACTTTCTACAG
>CAYVZR010000099.1:0-4123 GCA_964456195.1 uncultured Candidatus Izemoplasmatales bacterium
TGTGAGAGGGGCGAAATAAATAGATGTTCTTCTATTTATTTTCCTCTACTTGATTATCGGGTTAGTTCTTTTATTTGTTAATTGTTCAAGAGAATAACCAAGACTTATTAAGTTTTCTTCTTTATACTTAGGGGCTAGTAAATATGCTCCAATAGGAATATTGTCTTCGTCTAAGCCGATTGGGATTGTCATAGTTGGATAACCACAATGTGGCCCAATACTTGTGTAATCTGCAAAGTATATTAGATCTACTTTGTGAGATGTGAAGATACCATCTATTTGTTTTATTGCATTATCTCTTTCCTCTAAGCCTTTATAGTATTCACGTTCATTCATTTTACCACTTGCATTGTATTGACACATTTCAAATAGTTTTTGTCCATATTTTAAAGCTTCTTTATCATTGAGACGATTAAAGTTAATAATGTCTTTTAATGTTTTCATTTTAGAGCTTTCTCCTAGAGTTGCTAAATATTTATTTATGTTTCTTTTAAACTCATATTTCATAAGATAGAAGATATATTGTGTTTGTTTAATATTAAGTCCTTCAATAATTTTGGCACCACTATTTTTAATAATATTTACTGTATTATCAAAAGCTTGTTTTCTAAATCCTTCTAGTTTGTTATAGTTGGTTCTGTCAATTACTATTGTAGAAGTGCTCAAAGAGTCTACATTCAAATAACTTGTATAATCTATGTGTTCATCTGTTTTCTCTAGAGTTATAGGGTCTGCGCTATCATTACTCCTAATTGCACTAAGCAAAACCGCTACATCTGTTACAGTTTTTCCAATTGGACCTGCTGTATCTAGTGTTGACGATATTGGGACTATTCCCGTTCTACTTACTAATCCAATTGTGGGTTTTAGTCCAACAACCCCATTTTTCATGGATGGGGACATAATACTCCCACCAGTTTCTGTTCCAATTGAAACAGGTGTTAAATTTAGTGCTACACTTACAGCGCTACCAGCGCTTGATCCTGACGGGTCGGTTCTGATGTTGTATGGACAAAGAACCTCTTTTCCAAGTGAACTATATCCATTTCTCATATTGAAAGACATAAAATTTGCAAATTCAGTTAAGTTGGCTTTTCCAAGGATAATGGCTCCGTTTTTTCTTAACTGTGTAACTATTGCAGCATCATAGGGAGCAAAGTTGTCTTTTAAGGCAAGGCTTCCTGCGGTTGTATGCATTTTGTCAAAAGTATTAATATTGTCTTTTAGTAAAACAGGGATTCCATGCATAATTCCTCTGATTTTACCACTTGCTCTTTCCTTGTCTAATACTTTTGCGATATTTAAAGCATCTGGATTAATTTCCAATACAGAGTTATATTTTATTTCACCTTGATCAATTTCTGTAATTCTCTTCAAATACTGTAAGACCAAACTATGTGAAGTAATTTTACCTGACTCTAAAGCACTTTTTATTTCAAGGGCATTTTTTTCTATGAAGTCAAACATATATATATATGCCTCCTTTTTCTTCCGTTTAATTATAACACTTTTTTTTGCAGAATGCTTTACTATATTACCTTTTCAAGATATAATTTCATTTAGTGAGGAGTGTTACTATGAAAGCAGATTTACATATGCATACTAATTTCTCAGATGGAGTATATAGCTCTTTAGAGATTATTCAAAGAGCTAAAAATAATGGTGTAGACATAATGTCTATTACTGACCATGATATTTGTTTAAATGTTGAAGAAAACTTAAAGTTTGCCAAGAAAATTGGAATCAGATATATTCCTGGGATTGAGTTATCAACTAATTATTTAAATAAACCTGTACATCTTTTAGGCTACTTTAGAGATGAATCTTATCTAAATGAAGAAATACTGAATTATTTTGCAAAAATCAAAGAAGGTAGAAGAAAAAGAGCTGTTATATTTATTGAAAATTTGAAAAAATTAAATAATATTGAAATAACTTATGACGAAGTAGCCTCTTATTCAACTGGAATAATTGCTAGACCTCATATTGCTAGGGCAATAGTAAATAACTATCCTGAATATAATCTTGACGAAATATTCAGAGATATCATTGGTGATTATTCAAAAGCTTATGTCTCATGTTGTGAAATTAGTGTTCAAGAGGGAATAGACTTACTTAGAAGGAACAACTGTGTAGTAGTACTTGCACATCCAACATTGTTGAAAGAAAATGTTAAAGAGTATGTGCATAGTCTTAATTATGATGGATTCGAAGGTGTATATTTCAGAAATAAAGATGGAGATGAAGAATTTTATCGTAATCTAGCAAAAAAGAGAAATATGATTATCACAGCTGGAGGAGATTTTCATGGTACAAAAGGTGACACTATTCACGCTGAAATAGGTGAAATTTTTATTGAAGGTGAAGATTTGAAAAACTTCTTAAATAGACTTGAAGACTAAAAAAAATATTTACTTTATTTAATGTAAAAATGTTTCATATTGTCTATTTCATAGTATAATTATAGTATATCGATAGGAGATGATTTTATGAAAAATAGAAGAGTAATGGGTGAATTGAGATATAAGGATAGAGGAAAAGTAACTTATACAATTATCCAAGGTTTTGATAATGAACAAGATTACTTAGAATTAAAATATACTGATAGTGAAAAAACATATTCTTGGGATTATCACTTCAAAGTTGATGATAAACCTGTGCATGAACATATTCTAAATATTTCTTATGATGAATTGAAGGCAGGATTTGTTGATTTTGTCCATCGTGATGGGTATTATCTTCACAAAGGAGAATATCAACTACTTAAAGAAGCAATTGTTATATTTGTAAGCCATAAAAAATACATCTGGGATATTTGTAAAAACACGGAATTTACTAGGGAATGAGGAAAAATCGTACAACATCAATTATTGTACTTCTAATTACTTCTCTTTTAGTATTTTTAGTTACTAGAGATTTCTTTTTAAACTTTGCATCAAATTTTCCAATAGTTGCTGGATTTATTAAATTCTTCTTTTTAGCAACAATTGGAGATTTTATTGGATTAAGAATAAAAAACAAATCATGGAAAAAGCCGAATTACTTATTTGCTAGAGCTGCGATTTGGGGATTTATTGGATCCGCAATAGTATTAATGTTTAATATATACCCTATAGGTGTAGAATACTTACAAGGAAATATGATTTTGCCTTTTGTAGGAAGCACGCTTGCATTTGCACTATTTACATCTATTTTACTTAATCTTACATTTGCACCTACTATGATGGCATTTCACAGAATAACAGATACATATTTAAATTTAAGAGTGTCTAATAAAAAAGTTACATTAAGTGAGACTATTGAAGATGTTAATTGGAATCAATTTGTGGGATTCATTGTTTTAAAGACTATTCCATTCTTTTGGATTCCGGCTCATACAATTACCTTTTTATTACCAAGTGAGTATAGAGTAATCTTTGCAGCATTATTAGGAATAGTTTTGGGTTTAATATTAGGTTTATTTAATAATAAATAAAAGTATTTGAGGCAATTTAGCCCAAATGCTTTTTTGTTTATTTTTTGATATATGATATTATAATACATATCCAAAATCCGTAGCTATCAAACAATAGAGGTGTTAAGAATGACAAGAAGAGAAATAGTGAGGGAACTTAAATTAAATTATAATTGTACTAAAAAAGAAAATTCTAATTATGACTTAGTTTTAAATTTTAGTAATATAAAGTATAATATTTTGATTTTAAAGGCAAATTCCAATACTCAGATTACAATAAATTCAAAGAATATTTGGGAATTAAAAAAAGGCAACCTAGATGGTCTAAGGTTTAAGGCGATTAATTCTGTCCTTATAAACTTAAAGGAATTTATGGAGTTAGAGAATAGAATAATTATTTTTACAAACAGACCATATAAAATCCTCAAAGTATTAAATGAATCTGAAGTGAAAGATATAAGTATTGAATCAAGTGTATATGGTTCAAAAATCATCTATGATTTGACGAAAATAAAGGATATATTGAAAGTTTTACCAACAGTATAATCCCTCTCTAGACAACCTAAAATAAGTGGTCAATATACTTTTAAATGACAGTTGTAAGATAAATGTCAGGTATTTAACTAGTTTTAATTAGAAAAAATCTAGGTAGGAGTGTATCTAATTGCT
>CAYVZR010000100.1:0-2510 GCA_964456195.1 uncultured Candidatus Izemoplasmatales bacterium
AACCTAGGTTAACATAATAACTTGACAAGTTAGAATTTCCTATTAAATAAAAAAATCGCCCTTATTAATAAGGACGAATTAGTAATCCGCGGTACCACCTTTGTTCTAGATAATCTAGCACTTAATCTCCTTTAACGCAGGATATACGGCTTAGGCTCGCGCGTTGCACCTAAGTAACTCCCTAGACTAATTCATAATACTTTATTCCTAGTTCACACCACCACTAGGTCGCTTTAAATAAGTATATTATTACTACTTCTAGTTCTTCGTTTTATCTACATGTATGATAACACCCTATAAAGAGTTTATCAAGGTTTTTTTCTTATTCTACGGTCTATCTCACGATTCAAGATACCATTTTGTCTGAAGGAAATAAACAATAGTAAAACAACGATTATTATGCTTAAATTCAGCATCGAATAAAACGTTAATATTATATACAATGAAGTAGATGAATATACTGTCATTTTAAATGTTTCTTTAAATGGTATAATTTTATATCTTTTTTTCATAAAGAATGCGCTAAACAATATAAATATCATATAGAACAATAAGCTTATAAACAATTCTACTGCGATTACCGCAAATCCCCAAGCGCCTTTATATGACACTATCAGTTCATCAACACCAATAAATAAGTTATTGTAAAAAGCTGTAGGATCACTTACTTGTTCATTAAAATCAATATTTTGAAGTGGTGTTGGCAAATCTGTGAGTGGGAAGGATACTGTGTTTATTCCAAATACGTATAGATATATAGACTTACCATGAATTATCACTGAATATTCATTATCCGGATATACATCATAATTAATTGCTGCATTAGAATCTAAATAAACAGTATACATCGCATCTGAATAAGCACTAATAAGATGTTCACCATCGCATACTAGTTCAGCAGATACAATCTCACAATTATTATCGATAATATTAACTTCTTCTTTGATGCTTTCTTTTGCTACTTCAGTAAGACCATCAAACTTAACTACATTTATTATCGTTTTAGTCGATAACAATGCAGCAAAAAAAAGCAGATAAAGGAGCACAAGCAATATGTGGTCTTTTCTGTATCTTAATATTTCTGCTGGATATACTAAAGAATCTCTAACACGTTTGAACATCGTCATCACCTTTTGTTATTATAACATATTTGACTTCTTTTTTACTATAATGTGTTAAAATTAATCTAGGTGATTTTAATGAATTTAATGACTAAAGAAAAACCCTATAATACTCTTAATGCTTTTTACCGAAATAAATTTGGTAAAAAGGTCTTTAAAGTATCCTTAAATGGAGGTTTCACTTGTCCTAATAAAGACGGAAAAAGCGGATATGGAGGTTGCATTTACTGTAGCGAATCAGGTAGTGGAGATTTCGCCGGTAATGTCAATTTATCTTTAAACGACCAATTCCAACAAGTAAAGACAATGATGCATCACAAATGGAGTGATGGTTTATATATCGCATATTTTCAAGCAAACACTAATACATATGCCCCAGTTGATAGACTAAGATTATTATATGAGACAGCATTATCACTAGATGAAAACATTGTTGGTTTAAGTATCGGAACAAGATGCGACGCATTTGATGAAGATATTTACGACTTACTATCTGAGTTAAATGATAAAACATACCTTCAAGTAGAACTAGGACTTCAGTCAATTCATGAAAAAACATCTAAGTTCATAAATAGAGGACATTCTTTAGAATGTTTTAGTAAAGCAGTAATCGAACTAAGAAAAAGAAACATTGAAGTTGTAGTACATATAATTAATGGATTCCATATTGAGACTAAAGAAGATATGTTAGAAACAGTAAGATATATAAATAAATTTGATATTCAAGGAATTAAAATACATTTACTACATATCATGAAAAATACTGTACTTGGAAATATGTATTTAAAAGAACCTTTCAAAATGTTAACTCTAAAGGAGTATGTAGATATAACCACAAATCAAATAGAAATACTAAATCCAAACATTATTATTCATCGTCTTACAGGTGACGCTCCAAGAGATCAATTAATTGCACCATTCTGGAGTTTGAAAAAGTTTGTAGTTATGAACGAAATAGATAAAATACTAAGAGATAGAGGAAGTTACCAAGGAATTCATTATAGAATTCAAAAGGGCTCATAATTATGAGCCCTTTTCATTTCTAAATTATTACTTAACTCTTCTAGCTACAATCGCATACATTTCAGGGCCAGTGTGTATTCCAAGTACTGGAGTAAGCTGTGATATTAATACTTCTTTTGTATTTAGACCTGATTCTAGTTTTTCTTTCAAGTTTTGTGCTTTTAATAAATTATTTCCATAATGGATAGTTAATTCTAATAAATCATCATTAAATTTCTCTTTAAGTACTTTTCTCATCGCAATCATAACACGTTTCATTCCGAATGCTTTTGTAATAGTATGATAGACACCTTCATCATTAACCGAAATTACCGGTTTTACATTTAATAAATCTCCTAAAGTACCTTCAACTTTTCCAATACGTCC
>CAYVZR010000100.1:2610-4065 GCA_964456195.1 uncultured Candidatus Izemoplasmatales bacterium
AATTGACTTGAAATAGTGATAACAATAATATCTGTATATCCTTCTTTCTCAAATTTATCAATTGCTTCATGGAAATCTTCTAAGCTTGGTAAACTAGATGTTACTTTGGTAGTTTCTAACTTTTTATACACTGTTTCGTAATCTACTTCAATAATATCTCTATGAAATGCACCTTCAAAAGAAATCATTAATGGTGTCATTAATAAATTTTCATGCTTGTTTATAAATGCTAAATCTAAGTTGCTTGCTGAATCTGTGATTATTCCAATTTTCATATTATCACTCCTGTAATTAATATACTACAAATTACTATGCGTGTCAAAGTAATTTGCACTATAAATCACTATATATTATTGTTTTCATACAAAAACAATTGTTTTGTATGAAAAATGAAATATGTTTCGTTTATTTCTAGACGACACTTTTAAGCTATAAAATTGATTGGTAAACGGGATTCCTCTATTTTAAAAATAAAAACGCACTATTTATTTTAATAGTGCGTTTAATTTAACATTACTTACAACTTCTTTTAAAATCTCCGCTGCCTTAAATATCATAGGATTACATCCATCTTCTTCAGTACTATAATTATCTGTTAGAAATTGACAATCAATTTCTTCATAATGTTTACGGAATTCTTGTTTAAATTCATTAACTGCTGTTTTTAATAAATCCGTTCCGTTAGAAACTTTTCCATTAAATAGAATTCCAAGTACAGCTACTGATCCACTAACAACACCGCATAAGTGTTTTTCATATACTCCTCCACCAAATCCACTCATCATTGATAATGCATTTTTGCTAAGTTTAAAGTTATAATACTCATTAGCTGCATACAAAATAGATTCACTACAATTCAAATCATAAAGCTCTTTGTTTCTGTATTTTCTGATTAAAGTTTCCATTTACATCACCTTTTCATTTTTCTTCAGTCTTTAACATCAAAAACTATCTAAATATTGTTTTGTTTTCATTAATAAACATACTTTAATAACAGCTTCATTAAACCATAACTAGCATTATAAATCAACTAAATTATTTTAGTTCAAATTATTTTTATAATTAGAAGTGGAGAACAAGAATAAAAAAACCAAACCTTTATCAGGTTCGGTTTATTTTATTTATATCGAAATCAACTATTTCCGTAAAAATATCATCCTATTAGACCTTCATTTAAATGATTATCCAAAAAGACTAATTCAATAATTATTTTAGATTGTTTGCTTGGTTTTGCATTAAAAATGGACTGATAATCCCTGCTCCTCCAACAAATGGTAAAATCAAATATAAGATAGACCAATCCTCAGCACCTTGTGAAGCCAAACGTTTTCCAGCAGCATATTGCCAATAGATTCCGTAAATTCCGAAAGTCACTAATGTTACTAAGAAGTGAGCTAAACCACCAAATCCTTCACCAGTTTTTTCTTTTAATTCCATTTGGAATTTAATATACCA
>CAYVZR010000101.1:0-4032 GCA_964456195.1 uncultured Candidatus Izemoplasmatales bacterium
CATTTAAAAACTTATTATCAAAAGTAATTGTACTTTTACTTTTTGTTATTTTCTTCGCTTCGACAACTACTCTAGCTTATTCATACTTTGATAACCTAGAAGAAACTGATAGTAGCTCAGTCGAAATTGGTGACTGGATGATAGCTATTACTACTCCTCAAGAGTTTTATGATTTCGCTACCAAAACAGATAGTGTATCTGGAGATAGATACTATTTAGCAAATGATCTTGATTTCACTGGATTCACATGGGAACTAAATGCAGCTAATAACTCTGTTGTTTTCAAAGGTGTATTAGATGGCGATGGTTATACCATAAGTAATTTAACAATGTACACAGATAGTTCTACTTACAAATTTTTTGGGATATTTCCTATTATAAACGGTGGAACAGTTAAAAATTTAGGATTAGACAATGTTGAAATAAGTTTAGGTTCTAATACTTTAGCTTCAGCTGAACTAGCTTCTGGATTAATTGCTGGAAAAATTTTAAATACTGCGACTATTAGTAATATTACAATTAATGATTGCGGAGTTAGAGCTACAAAAGGTACTGGTGCTGGTGGAGTTGTAGGATATGCGGCTGGTACTTCTTCAAATATAGTTATTAGTAATATTAAAGCAACTAATCTAAAAGTTTGGAACAAAAGTTCTAATGCAGGGGGGATTGTTGGACAAATTAACACAAATATTCCATCCATAATTATAAGCAACATTGATATTCAAGGTGATATTTTCTCAGAAGCTGCTGGAGCATATGCTGCTGGTGTGGCTGGTAAAGTTGAAGCCAATACAGGTTTAACAATTACAAATGCTATTATTGAAATAAATTCACAGAACACTCTAGAAACTAGCATAGGTTATCTTGATTATAATAACAAGTTCATTGGTGGTCTTATTGGAAATAACTTAGATGATAGTTCTTTACTTAATATAAGTGATACATTCTTCACTGGAAACTTAATAACAAGTGCTAAAAAAAGATCAATATACGTTGGTACAGCTATTGGTAGAAATAGCGGTACATACACTATGACTAATTCATTCTATTCAATGGTTGAATTCAAGCATACTGATGGGTTAATTTATTACACGCCTGATCCACTTGCTGAAGGAGTATTTTCTACTGTAGTAAATACAAGTTCAATGCCAAGCAACTCTTGGTGGAATACTTTTAGTTCTACTTTTGATAGTGGATTATGGGGTCAAGATGCGAATGGTAGATTATATTTAATTAGGTAAAAAACAATAAATAATATAAACGATATCTTTTAAAAGGTATCGTTTTTTTAAAATCGAATTTAAAATATAGGCTTGCATTTATATATATAAAAATGGTATAGTATTAGTATCAAAGACAAACACGTACTTGATTTTCACGAATCTCGTATGAATGTTTGAGCTTGATAAAGCTAAAACCGGAGCAATCCGGCGACAGAAAACTATAGGGTCCCTCAGGGATTGCCAGTTACCTTTCTTAACATTCATATAGGAGTGATTCACGTGAGAGCAATAGTGATGTCTTTTTTTCTTTTGCTATTGGGTTTTTCCACAGTTTTCAGTTATAAATTGTGGGTTCAACAACCAGTTGAAGACCAGTTCGGTGAAGTAATCGCATTAAATAATAGTACGTCTATTATTCAATCTATTTCATCGCCCCAAGGTAAAACTCTAGTACCAAAAGGCGCTATATTGGGCGCTAACAATGTTGACACATTGTACTACAATTACATAGTTGAAATTGAGGAAAACCATGATTTATCTGTATTTATAGATAAAGTATTTTTCGAGAAAGACAATTTTGAATATCAGGATGAAGACAACCTTCTTATTTTTGATTATGTTATTGAACGCATCAGTGAAACTAAGATATCTTTAACTGTCTTAGTTAGTTTGAATATGCCAGAAACAGAGGCACAGTACAACCTGATTTGTAATAATAGTATATCTTTTCACTTACAACTAAGATAAAAGAAAAGCAATTGGTTTAGACTAATTGCTTTTACAATATACATATCTTTCACAAATATTTTAATACCCCCAAAAAACTTTGAAATAATCTTTGATTATTTTCAAGGCTTTTTTATGAATATAATGTAATAAAATTTATTTTTTGGTATAATACTCATATATTAGGAGGTTAAAAATGGATATTTTATTTGTATTGCTTCCATTTGTACTATTTTTAGTATCTTCATACTATTTTAATGTTAAGAAGATAGACGAAGAAAAAAGTTACATTATACTTATTTCATTTGTTGAGTCAGTAATTTCATATTTAATTGTTTTGGGTCTATTTTTAAATTTATATTTACCAGGACTTTTTCTTTGGATATTAAGCATATTAACAATAGCCATCCTATCTATTGTTATCGCAAAGTTAAGAAAAGAATCTGAGGATTATTGGGATTGGCGTATAGAGACTATCAAGAATAACATCTTGCTCTTTGTCAAAATATTGTTGCCATTTTATGCTTTTATGACAATATTTAGATATTTAAACGTATTTATTCAGTTATCTCTTTCTATAGTTATAACAGTCGCGATCCTATATTTATTCAAGTATATTAGAAAGGCTCTTTCTAAACCTGTTGAAAAATTCTTTGAGCAAATGAAATATGCTGAAAGATGGATTATAGGTATTTATCTAGTTTTTACTATATTTTTGATTTATTCTATATTATTTGTGATACCAACTAAAAGTCTTGAGCAAAGTTTAAATTTATCTAACGATATCGGATACTTTGAGATTGTAGGTAATGAAAGAGATATGGAATTGACTAATAACTTTAAGCAAGAAGTTCTTCTTAAACTTGAAATCAAAGAGGACATATCGGGGTATTTTACTGATTATTTCCTTGATAGTGATTATTTATATTTACAAACAAGTACTGACACCTTATATATTATCGATTTAAAAGATAATAGTATTATAAAAAATCAAAATTTATCAAATTATAACGTAGACCTCATTGACACAGATCTATTTGATTCTACTTATACTCACGATTTTGTATATTATGATGGTCAGTTACTGTTATTTAGTAAGAGTGGCGTTTATTTAATAGAAGACCTTGTAGCCACAAAAATAGCTTCTTACTCATTTTATACATCTAGTCCATTTTTGGATGAGTCCCAAGAATTATATTTAATAGACAAAAAGAGCTCTACTGATTATGATATTTATAAATTTAATGGTACTTCATTTGATTTCATAAGGAGTGATTTTTCAAAAGTATATTATGTACATTCTTTTGAACTATTTCAACGATATGGTGGCACAAGTACCGCTATGTATGACTATAGTTTCAACGACGATAAAAGAATAGAATTTAATAAAAAAGAATTTAATAGTGGGGATATAAGGTTATATATTGATAATCAAGAAACAGATGAAACTTCTTTTTTCAATCATGGAGATATCCAAGAGTTTACATTTTTTAGTTCTATGAGTTCATATGTGTGTAATTATGATAGAGTAGATGGAAACTACCAGTTCCTTCAAATAGGCACTAATGGTAATTCTGATAAAAATATTATTAAGTTAATTCAACTCAATGAACAAACCGTTGATTTTAAACTTCCTTTTTATACACATTACGGTTTATTCGTTTTTGTTCCAATCTTAATAGGTTGCTGTTTTAATATTACTAATTATTATGGAAAAGAATTCACAATAGATATCAATAGCGAAGCATTTAATAAAGACACTAAAAAAGATAAATAAAAAAAAAAATAAAGCAATTAGTTTGAAAACTAATTGCTTTTTTTACATTACATATTCTTAACTTAAAATGGTAATTCAAAGTTTAAGTCTAATAATTTGTTTACAGTAATAATATCCTTCTTAGAGGCTTCTGTTAAAGGAAGTCCTTTTTCTTTCCTAGTTTGCCAGATATCATATTCTTTCTCACCAGCTGTATAGATTCTTTCTTCTCCAGGAGCTTTTCTACTATTTCTTAATTCTCTTAAGATATCTCCAGATGTTTTCTTGAATTCATCTAATCCCATAAATGCTTCTGTATCAATAGCT
>CAYVZR010000102.1:0-4031 GCA_964456195.1 uncultured Candidatus Izemoplasmatales bacterium
GTCAAATTATTATAGCATATTAAAAACCAGTTTTCAATTAAATGTATGTTAAAAATTCGCTAGGAATAAAGATATTTTTGCTTATCTTTATGATTTTTTTCTTGTATTATGTATAATTATTATTGGAGGTTGTTAAATGGAAAATAATAAATATGAAATATTTTTAGATTTACTTGAAAAAGAGAATAAAGGAAAAGCACTATTATTCATATTAGATTTACTAAAAAAAGACGTTGACATAGTTAGTGTTTACGAAGAATATCTAATTCCTTCTTTATCTGATTTTAAGTGTCTATTAGTAGATGAAGAAATCTGCATTTGGAAAGAACATACGAGAACATCTATTATTAGAACCATTTTAGAGGCTAGTTATCCATATATCATTGAACAAAAGAGAAAGACTAATAATAAGAAAGTTATCGTTTTATGCCCTCAAGAAGAATATCATGAAATAGGGGCTATAATTGCCAATAACTATTTTTATCTTTTAGGATTTGAGTCTTCATATATTGGTGCTAACACGCCAAGTGAGGATATCTTATCAGCGATAAAGATTTTAAAACCGGATTATATAGCACTTAGTGTATCTAATTATTACAATTTAGTAGTCACTAGAAAATTAACTAAAAAAATTAAAGATAGCTATCCAAACCTTAGTATTATTTTGGGAGGACAAGCTTTTACCAAATCTAAATCATTAGAACAAGTCACATACGATTTCAATTTGAACTCATATCAAGACCTGGTTGCTTTCGCCGCCGAGGTGATAGAATGAAATTAGCATTTAGTATCGCTAAAAGATTTTTACTATCCGCTAAGAGACAGACAATTGTAATCATATTTGGTATAGCGATTGGTGTATCTATTCAAGTTTTTATTGGTCTTTTACTAACCGGGCTTGGAGATAGTTTAGTCGACTCAACTATTGGATCTTCTTCACAAATAACTATTATCTATGAAGATAATGTATCTGATTATGATTCAACGATATTAGCTATTTCAGAATCTAGTGAAAATATCACTGTTGTGACTGAAACATTGACTATTGGAGGTTCTTTAGTGAATGATTCATTAACAGAGAATATTGTTTTTAGAGGTTTCAACTTTGAAACAGCTAATGAAATTTACAAATTTGATGATTTAATAGTTGATGGTCAATTACCTACTCTTATGAACCAAGTAGCTTTGGGTATAGAATTTAAAGAAATGTTAAATATCGAAATCGGAGATACTTTAGTCTTTGATTCACCAATCTACGACCAAGAAAATTTGGTTGTTACTGGTTTCTTTGATTTTAACGTTTTACAAGTAAATCAATCTTGGGTAATATCTCCTCTAACCACTGTACAAAATATAGTCGGTGAAGGTGATGTTGTAGCTCAAATAGAAATGCAATTAGATGAAGTGTATGATGATTTAGAAACAAAACAATCAATACAAACAGCTTTAAATAATGATTCTTTAAATATTATTACTTGGTCAGAACAAAACGGTGATTTATTATCAAGTATAACAAGCCAACAATCATCTTCAATACTTATTCAAGTCTGTGTGATAATATCAGTTATTTTATCAATAGTTTCGGTATTATCAATTACAGTATTACAAAAATCTAGACAATTAGGTATTCTTAAAGCAATGGGTATCCAAGATAAAGATGCAAGTTTCATATTCTTATTTGAAGGTTTCTTATTAGGTATTTTTGGAGCTATGTTAGGAGTTATATTAGGAGTTGGATTAACTTATGCTTTTACTACATTTGCAGTAGGCACAGATGGTACTCCACTTATTCCTTTAACTCTTGATTTCGGCTTTATAGCATTATCAGGACTTATAGCATTAACTGCTTCTACTTTAGCTGCATTAAGTCCAGCAATAAAATCTTCTAAATTAAGTGTAATTGAGGTGATCAGGAATGGCTGATATATTAACGTTAAATAAAATCATTAAAATATATGGTGAAAACACTAAAAATCCAAACCAAGTTTTATTTGGTATTGACTTAAATTTTGAAGAAAGTTCTTTTAATGCCATTATAGGTCAATCAGGTTCAGGTAAATCTACTTTATTAAACATCATCGGTTCTTTAGATAGACCGAGTGGTGGTGAAATACTGTTAAGTGGTAAAGATTTAAGTATTTTCACAAATAAGGAATTGGCTGATATAAGAAATCAATATCTAGGATTTATATTTCAGTTTCATTATCTATTACCTGAGTTTACAGCTTTAGAGAATGTTTTGATGCCTTATAGGATTTCTAAAAAAGATATTACTGAAGAAGTTGAAGCAAGAGCATATGAATTACTTAATTTAGTTGATCTAAAAGGTTTTGAAAATCAGCTTGCTAATAATTTAAGTGGTGGGCAACAACAACGTGTAGCAATTGCAAGAAGTCTTATAAACAATCCAAAAATTGTTTTAGCAGATGAACCAACTGGTAATCTTGACTCTGATACAACTGAGAAAGTGTATAATTTATTAAGACAGATTAACAAAAAGTATAAAACTACTTTTATCATCATTACTCACGATAGACATATCGCGGAAAAGACAGATAGAATTATTGAAATAACAGATGGTAGAATTAGCTTAGATATCAAAAAATAAAAAGCAGAAAATTTTCTGCTTTTTCTTTTATTAAAATCTTTCCTTACTCTGGTTTATGAACAACCATTTGAGGGAATGGAATACTAATATTATTTTCATCAAGAATTTCTTTGATACCTTGTCTTACGGCTCTTTCAACTCCATAATGTTTTTCTGTTTCAGTTTTAACCAAAACTGTAATATTTACAGAACTATCTGCTAAATCAGTTACTCCTAAAACTGTTGGATCTTCAATGATTTCAGGAAATATTTTTCTGAATTTAGGTAATTCTTTTTTAAGTAGTTCAATAGTTTTTTGAATATCTTCATCATAGCCAATTCCAAAAGCAATTACGGCAACTGATGGTGTATTTGAATAATTAGTAAGTTCTCCAATACTACCATTAGCAATAATTTTAGTATCTTGTTTCCAGTTTCTAATCTTGGTAGTTTTTAAACCAATATCAACAACTTCACCTTTATATCCATTCACTTCAATAATATCACCAACATCAAAATGATGTTCAAATATAATAAAGAATCCTGAAATAAAGTCTTTGATTAAACTTTGAGCCCCCATACCAATCACTAAGCCTAAAATTCCAAGCCCAGCTAATGCAGGCAATACATTTATTCCCCATAAAGCTAGAATAACAAGGAGAGCCACTAAATAAACTATATATCTTGTAATACTTTTTACAACCTTTAAAATTGTTGTAACACGTTTTTGCATTGGGCCTTCTTTTTCAGAAGCTCTTTTTATAAAAACTACAACAAGCTTCATAATAATGATTACTATAAATATAGTAACAACAGTACCTACAATAGCCCCTATGCTATCTTTAACAACTCCAATAAAACCATCTACTATAGAATTTAAAATTTTTAATAAATCCATATTAAATAGCAATAAATCAACAGCCACGAAAACAACCAAAACAATTAACAGAAATAAGTAATACCAAATAAAACCTTTCTTAACTGAATTTGGATCTTTATTAATAGTTTTATTTACTAAATAAGATAATCCCACAAAAATTAATACTAAGCCTAAAGTTAAAGCGATGTTTAACCCATTACTTGCGAATAAAAACATATAATCACTCCTTTATTTTTTTTATCAATATAATTATAACAAATAATCAGTAATAAATGTTATTTAATGACTTATACTGAAAAATATTTGCAATTAAACATAGGACTTAATTTTATGTATTTCTTTGAATTTTCTATACACTTAACCTATTTTTAAAAAACAAATTTTCTTAATTTCGATACACTTAACCTGCCTATAAACTCTTGAAGTTTAATACCCTTAATATCCAAGTCGTTTTTTAGTACTTAAAACCATAAAAAAAAACGACTATTACTAGTCGTTTAGTTAGTATCTGGAGCAGGTGAAGAGAATCGAACTCTCGTAGTCAGCTTGGAAGGCTGAAGTTCT
>CAYVZR010000103.1:0-3946 GCA_964456195.1 uncultured Candidatus Izemoplasmatales bacterium
TGATAACTTTAACTCTTTATACAATAAGTTTTTCATAATACAACCTTATTCGCAAAGTAAATCATAATATCATCTAGTGTTGGTTGTCCATACTGAATAAAATCATTCTTTACTACATCTTTTGTCTCAATCAATCCATTAAATCCAAAAGAGTTTACTTTATAAGAAATCAGTTTGTCTTCAATTGTATTAAGATATTCTTTCGTTCCGTTTACAATTTTATACTTATCAAGCAAATCATCCTTTGCACAACTATCTATCAGTTTACCATTTTTGATAAACGTAATGTAATCTGCACACTTCTCAAGATCACTTGTAATATGTGTAGAAAATAATACACTGATTTCTCCATCTTCTACTAATGTTTGAAAAATCTCAAGTAAGCCATCTCTAGCTACAGGATCTAATCCACTTGTTGGCTCATCAAGAATTAATAACTTTGCTTTATGAGACAACGCTAAAGATAAATAATATTTCATCTTTCTACCTTTTGATAACTCATCTAATTTCTTAGTCTCATCAATCTCAAACTTGGTTAAATAATTCTGATATGTTTCTTCTTCCCATAAAGGATAAAATCTTTTATAAACTGCTGTGATTTCTTTTACTTTACATTTCGGGTAAAATGAATCCCCTGAAACAAAACCTATGTTTCTTTTAATATCCAATTCGTGCGTATCAATATCTTTTCCAAACACCGACACTTCTCCAGAGTCTTTCTTTATGATATTCAACATAGCCTTAAGTGTTGTTGTTTTACCTGCACCATTTTCTCCAATAAAACCCATTATATAGCCTTTTGGGATTTCAAATGATATTTTATCAAGGGTAAACCCACTATATTTTTTTGTTAAATCTTTTACTATCAAATTATTCATATATATACCTTCTTTCACTGTGATTATTGCACATACACAGTATATACGGTACTAAATGTAATTGTCAAGTATAAAACAAAAAAAATTTATCCTATAAAAGGATGAACTTTATAACATAACACTCATAAAAATTAAACTATATAAAATCGTAATAAAAAGACCTAAAAATATAGGTCTTTGCTTTCAAATAAAATTCCGTGATAGACTCGAACCACACCCATCGTCTTAGAAGTAATATTGGTCCCTATATTGAAGTTGTTGAAGACCCATTATTTGATTCAAACATTGAATTATAAATTCTAAAATAGCCTTTATACTTACTAGAGCTACAATGAATCTTACAAATCTGATATAAATGATATCCAAAGCGCAACAACTGCCATAAAAGCTGGTAAAACTAGTAACAACATTCCATTAGCCAACGTTGAAAAAAATAAAAACATGGCATATTGTAATCTATTTTCGAGTTCATAATATCTAAAGTAGAAAATTATTATCTCAGCAATTATAATTCCTAAAATTGCTAGCAACTGAAATGATAGCATAGTAACCATTGATGCAAATTTAAAAGAGACAAGTATATATATACCAATTGTGACCAAATAAAATAATGAATATTGAAGCCAAAGAAATGGTTGTGAATTAAAATCGAAAAATTTATTGAGCAAAATTTTAATTCCTCCAAAAAGAAAAGATAATAATATTAATGAAATTATAATAATAAAAATACTAGTATTTGCAAACATAGAATCCACCTCTTACTGATTATCTTATCATAATATTGGATAATTGGAAAGGTGATTGTTCCATAAACTTGGACATAGGAAACTATGAAAAAGAAAGGGTGCAATTTTTTATATGGCTAAATATTCAATAGAATTTAAGAAGTTTACTTTAAGACCTTATTAACAAAAACATCAACAACTGTCTTATCAAATTGAGTTCCACTGTGTTTTTGCAATTCAGCTATTGCCTCTTTCAAAGATAGAGGAGTCAAACGATAGGGTCTTTTCGAAGTCATAGAATCAAATGAATCAGTGACAGCGATTATTTTAGACTCAATTGGAATTTGATCTCCAGCTATTCCATTTGGGTATCCTTTACCATCAATACGTTCATGATGATGTAGTACTCCTGCTGCTAATCTCGCGTATTTAGATAAATTATTTAATAATCTGCTTCCAGATAATGGATGTTGTTTAATGATTTCTCTTTCCTTATCTGTTAATTCACCAGGTTTATCCAATATATTTAAATCAATAACAATCTTACCAATATCATGAATTAATCCCATTGTTTTAATATCATTAATTTTTGTTTTTGATAATCCCATTTCCTTAGCAATTGAAACAGAGAGTTCTGATACTCTTGTAGAATGATCCTTCTCTGTACCACTTTTTTCAAACAATGTATTCATGATAGCATTAATTGCTTCCACACTAATATTATTAATATCTACAAGTTTATTTTGATACATCGACTCTTCAGCTGAAGTAAATACTTTTTCCATATCTTCTTCATTGTCTTTTTTAGTACCTACACCAAATGAAATAGATATTATTCCATATTTAAAAGAAAATTTCTTTATTTTTTTATGAATTCTTTTAACCAACATTTCTGCAGCATATGTTCCTGAGTTTGGTAACAAGATAGCAAATTCATCTCCGCCCCATCTTGTAGCGATATCGTTTCCTCTAATACTTGTTGAAATAGTATCCCCGATCACCTTAAGTAATTCATCCCCTGCTTTATGACCAAAAGCATCATTAGTTAATTTTAATCCATTTACATCTCCAATAATAATAGATAATGGTAAATTCCTAGGATTATCTAACCTTTTTAATTGTTCTTTAAAAAACCTCCTGTTACAAAGTCCAGTTAAAGAATCATGATAACTAACATGGATTAATTCATCTTCTTTTCGTCTAATTTCAGTTACATCTTCTCCAGAACTTATTACTCCTGAAATTTCACCGTTTGGATTGTATAAGATGTTGTTATCCCAAGCTATTATTCTCTCTTTATTATCACTTGTAATAATAGTGTTTTCATGATTATCTGCAAGTTCGCTTTTCGCAGAGAATACACTTTTAAATACTTCCTTAATCTCATCAACATTTTCCTTAGGGATAAAATTGTCAACCCAGTTTTTCCCAATTATATCTTTTTCATCCATTCCAATAATACTACATCCTTTTTTATTTATTAGAGTAATATTACCTTTTGTATCTAGTACAAGTATTATTGTTCCAGCAAGATTCAAATATTGTTGTGCAAGTTCTTTTTCATATCTTAGTTCACTACTAACATCTTTTAGTTTGCTAATATTAGTACGGCTACCAAGCATTAATAAAGGACTTCCATCCGAATTCCAAGAGGTTACTCTTCCTCTATCTAGAACCCAGATCCAGTTACCATTTTTATGTTTTACACGAACCTCAACTTCATAATATGGAATACTTTTGTTAAAAACAAGTTCAATCATCTCTTTAGACTTCTTTAAATCATTTGGATGAGACAATTTTTCCCATGTATCAATACTTATAGGAGCTAATTCTTTTAGTGTATACCCAGCCATTTCAGCCCATTTTTCATTTAATACTAGATTACCTGTCTTAATTTCCCATTCCCAAATACCAATATTAGAAGCGTCAATAATATTTTCTAGCCTATTTCTTTCTTTTTCAAATATTTCATTAGAATGAATATGGTTATCTTTACCCATAGAATCACCTCACAATAACTTTTTATATGAAAATCATTTACAAATATATAATAAAAAAAGCAGAGCAAACGCCTCTACTGTGAAATTAAACCCTTAATTTACGAATATAGCTAGCATCTCTTTTTAAGAGGAAACCCTATATCTTTGCATCCTAAGTTTTCACATTAGTTTGCCAAAATAATTATATCATAAGTTTGTTTGAAATACAAACTACTCCAGTTTACATTATACTTTAGGATTACACAATAAATAAAGGTCATATATGAACCCAAAGAACAAAGGTAGATTAATCTACCATTCAAACGTAACTTATCCAAATAGATAAGTACGTTTTGGTGTGTTC
>CAYVZR010000104.1:0-3837 GCA_964456195.1 uncultured Candidatus Izemoplasmatales bacterium
TTAACCATAGATTAGCTCTAGCAATACCTGCTTTATCACTTAGAAAAGTAACCTTCCCATTCTCGGTTTTGACAACCTCAAATCCAAGGGCAATTAGTTCTCTTTTTACAACTGCTTCAATTCCAAAAGTTGAAGTCGCAATTAATTCAAATTTTTCCATAGTTTCTCCTCATATCTTACTTTCTAAACAATCAATCTATTCAGATTGATTGTCTTTTCTAGAATTCTGATGTTTCTTTTAACTCATCTATGTATCTAATTTCATCTAAAAACAACTCATATATAACATTTAGTTTTTTAGTTGATAAATTATTTTGTTTTCTAATTCGTGTTCCAGGGACATAAGCAAAATGAATTTCATCTCTAGTCGTACCTAGATATATTTTTTTTGCTTTTAAATTCCTTTTTAGTCTTATCAATGTATCAATATACTTATGTTCATTATTTGAAATTTCATTTCCTTCTTCGACAAACACTTTGAACTCTTTCTCTGATTCTACTTGTTCAAATTTAACGCCTTCAAGACGAGGTTTTGAATTAGTACGGATTTGAAATAAATTTGAACTACTATGCTTTACGATACAATAAATTCCGTTTAAATGAACTCTTTTGTTCTTTCCTCCACCAGTCACCAAAGTGGTGTCAAATATCTCGAATAATGAGTCGTTTGGAGAAGTACCTTTAACATGCCTTTTAACGCTAATTCTTGCATGCTTATTGAAAAGTCCACCTCTTTTGTTAAAATCAAAATCCGCTTTTTCAAAGGGAGTATAATCATAATAAGTTCCTTTTTCTAAGTTGATTTTATCATATATTTCTCCATACAAATAATTAAATGCCGGTTTATCGCTTATTGTCAAAAAACTAAAAATAACAGCTCCAATAAGAAAAACAAGAATCATTCCGCCATATGTTAAAAATAATGAAAAAAATATATTATAATCTAGCAATCCTGGAATCAATGCTATCCCAACAAGCAATACCACAAATCCAAGTAAGCTGATCAACCAGATTTTTTGTGTTTTAGAACTTCTGTCTTTAATCATTTTACTATATTCTCTTATAACTGCTCTAGATTCTGACTCAATATACATGTTTAAGCCTCCTATAACTATTATAATGAAATTATAGCATACCCTAATCATCTAATCCAAAATATTAATGGAATATTTAAATATATAAATCTCTTTTTTTATAGAAATAGAATGTTAAAACAAATGAACTAATAGAAACTACAAGGGTAATAATGATATATATTATATTAAAGTTTCCTACTAACATTTCATTTGATGGGAAGTACTGAAATGGAGTTATAAATTTAAGAAAGTCAAGTTCTCCATCAACCATTCCAATAAGTATTGATAACATAAACGAACTAATCAATATTCCTACAGTAATTGAGCCTGATTTCTTGTATTGCTTAAGAATAGCAGATAAAAGCATACCTATACTTAGGAAAATCATTTGTATCATGAATACTCCTACCGACATATTTACCATAAATTGTAAAAATCCATCTGATACATCAAACTTTAAATAAGTCACATAAACAGCCCCAATAACGAAGATATTTATTAGGATAGAATTAATTACAGCAACTACTAATTTTGAAGCAATAACTTTGTTTCTTTTTACTGGCAAAGTAAATAGATACTCAGCTGTTTTGTCTTTCTCTTCCTTAGAAATAATTCCGCTTCCTATTAAGCCAGAAAATATTGCTAGAGGTAAATAAATATAGATTGAAATAATACTTATATACCCTTCTGGCGTTGTCATATCAATAACATTTGTACCTAGTGCCTTAAATAGTATTTCAAAGTTTTGCATCGCATCAGCAATTGCTGGATCTCCAGCAAATGCACTAAATTCTATTGAGGAAACTGAGTGAAGTAGCATAAGTGGAATAGTCCACAGTAATAGTGATTTTAGGTTAGCTTTAAATTCTCTTTTTATTATATTCATAGGGCCCTCCTAAAGTGAAGCAATATTTCTATTTTTATATAAGAAGTAACTTAGTGGTAATGAAATCAAAATTACTAAAAAGGAAATAATTGCTAATCCCCAATTATAATGTCCATTAATTAATATATACTCAGGATCGAAATGACTATATGGTGATAAAGCGTTAAATATCTTTGAACTCAGAATCGCTCCAAATGAAGATAGCAGATACAATCCAAACCCTAAGGCCATTGAAAAGCTGAGAACACTGCTTACTTTCTTGATAGAAACAGAAATCAACATTCCAATGCTGAAAAATACTAATTGAAAAAATACAGTAGTTGATAACACTAAATTTACATTCATATAATTAGGAGATTCATCCCCTTTAATTACTAGCAATACTAGTAATGATGAAATCCAAACAGCGATATTCACAATTGTCAAACTAGTAAAAGCTGCAAGACATTTAGACACAAGTATTTTTCCTCTAGAGATAGGTTTACTTAATAAGAAGTCTGCAGTAAACTCTCTTTCTTCAACGCTCAAAATATGGAACCCATAGTTTGAAGCTTGTATTGCAATTGGTATTTGGATCATTCCAAAAGAAAGACCAAAATATCCAAGTAAACTAAAAACTGGTAATTCAGCATTCATTCCAAAGAATGCTAAAAACTCTTCTGGAAAGCTCTCCATCAATGATTCAAATGTTGCTGTATCTCCTTGCATCATTGGATAAAACAGCATATAAAATACTAGTCCGAAAGGAACAAAAAATGCCCATAGGAATATTGATTTCTTCATCATTCCTAACTCAAATTTAAATATATTCATTTCCTCACCTACTCGTAGTAATGCATAAATATTTCTTCTAATGTTGGTTCTTCTACAAGTATATCTGATAGTTCCAATCCTGCAATGATTTTAACTATATCATTTACATTTCCTTTAAAGAAAAACGAAACTTTATCATCTCTTTCGACAAGATTTGTTACACCATCAATATTGAATTTACCATGATTTAGTTTTTTTCCTCTAATAGTAAACTTTTTATATGTATCATTCTTCAGTGCTTTTACATCTTGAATACTTACTATTTCGCCATCTTTAATGATTGCTACTCTATTACAAAGTTGTTGTACCTCGCTTAAAATGTGAGAACTGAATAACACAGTTGCTCCATTTTTATTTTCTTCAGAAATTAGATTAAAGAATTTTTGTTGCATCAATGGATCTAATCCACTTGTTGGTTCATCTAAAATTAACAATTTCGGAGAATGAAGCAACCCTTGAACAATTCCAACTTTCTTCTTATTACCATAAGACAAATCTTCAATTTTACGATTTAAATCCAATTCCATAATTTCTGATAATTCTTTAATTTTCGCAGAACAATCTTTGTCGTAAAAACTAGCAGAATAATTCAATAAATCAATTACTTTCATTTTGTCATAGTAAAATATTTCAGAAGGCAAATATCCGATTTCTTTTCTTACTTCCGCTCCAAACTCAATTGCATCTTTACCAAATATAGAAACAGATCCACTTGTTGGGTAAATTAAAGAGAGCATAGTTCTAATAGTTGTACTCTTCCCAGCTCCATTAGGTCCAATAAATCCAAATATCTCTCCTTCTTTAACATTAAAGTCTAAATCTTTACATCCTTTAACATCTCCATAGTACTTAGTTAACTTGTTAAATTCTATAACATTCATCTAGTTTCCTCCACGAATAGTGTCTATTTTCAATTGTAAATCTATGTGCTAATTTTATCATATATGGTATTATAAAGCAATTTTATATGACACTCTTGTCACACATAAAAAGGGAAGAATATTTCCCAATGTCATTAAGTTAAGAATCAAAAAGTAACAAATGACAATTAATCAACAGAAA
>CAYVZR010000105.1:0-3824 GCA_964456195.1 uncultured Candidatus Izemoplasmatales bacterium
TTTATCATTGGTGTTAACATCATCATGAATAATATCGCAAAGAATATTCCTTCTGGGTATTTCCCTGCGTTTCTAATAATCATTGTTAAAGCACCAACAACAACCCCAAAGATTACTTTCCCACGACTATCAACAGGAGTTGTAATAGGGTCTGTACTTACAAACACAACAACAAATAATAATGAACCACTAAATAATTGGAATAGAGCATAATCAAATACTTCATTGTTTACTAGTCCAATAATAAATGCTGTTATTAAAAATGACACAATAACTGTAACTGGAGTAATCCAGTTAACTGCTTTTTTATATATTAAGAATCCAAGCATAGCTAGTAATACAATTCCACTTCCAACTATTCCTGGAACAATTCCAAGTGATACATCTAGTAATGAATACATTGGACTATGAGATATTATATCCAATACTGTTGTAACCCCACTTGCTTCATAAAGGCTACCAATACTTAAAGTATTGTTAAAGAAATCATTATTAAATAACAGGTCTAAAACATAGTTATCAAATGAAGTCATGAAAGAAACCCCATCAACTAGCTGCGGCCATCCCATTGTTACCAAGATAACACCAACAAGTGAAGTATGGAAAATCATGTGAGCAAACCCACCAAATAATAGTTTACCTAATAATGTAGCGAGCACAGCACCAAGAGCAACTAACCAAAGTGGTGTTCCTATTGGGATTAACAAAACGTAAATTAAAGCAGTTATTTTAGGATAAGATTTCTTTATTAATCCTTTTGACTCTTTTCTAGTTATATCTTTGTCATGTGAGTAAAACAGAATTTCTGTTTCAACTGTAGCTACAATAGAAACAATAATCATTAATGACAGTTTTACTGCATACATAAATGAATACATATAGTAATTAGTAAATATCATTATCACACTTAAAACTATAAGAGAATAATATATTAGCTTCATATTATCATCTTTTACAAATTTAGATCTTACCGATGGTAATAGCATTAATTTCGCAGCCATTTATATTTCCTCCTATTCGTCGTTATAGTTTACTTTTTTAGTAAATCTTACGTATTTCCACGTTTGATACCCAATTATTATTGGGAAGAATATTGAAACCGCAATCAAAATCACTTTCAATGAAGAAGCGTTTGCCATTGCGTCAAACAAAGTTATTCCATATGATGGATCTATGTGCGAAGGCACCATATAAGGATACATCCCAGTAAATCCAGTTAATAAGAATAATGCCATTGTAAGAAGTGAAAATATAAAGACTCTTTTAGCATTTTCTTTATATCCAAAGTATGTCGTTAATATAGCGAATATAACTGCTAATGCAGGATAAACAAAATAAGTATACGAGCTCATAAATAACTCACCAATAAAGATAGATGAAACTGTATTATTGAACCCCATAAATACTAATAAAAGCAAGACAGGGACACTATAGATAACTCCAACCTTTTTAACAAATTGAATTGCTTTTTTACCTAAATCACCAGATGTTGTCAAATGAATCCATCCAGCTCCAGATACTAAGCTAAGAGCTACAAATAGCAATCCTCCTGATATTCCAGTTACATTAAATATAGATAAGAATCCTTTAGTCATTCCTGTTTCTCCTAAAGGGAAACCATGGAAGATATTAGTCAAATAAATACCAAGGATAAACATTATTGCAATACTTGAAACAGTCCAAGTAATTATCATTGATTTAATCCATTTTTTAGAGTCTAATTTATATATTACCTCAATCGAAATTCCTCTACCAATTATTGCGTATAATAACAAGAAGAAAGGGATATATAAATGAGTTAAAGTAGTTGCAAAAACTAATGGAAATGCTCCTAATGTTATTGTAAGAGCTCCTACCAACCAAACCTCAATACCATCAAAATGCAAACCTGATGCAACTTGAATTTGTTTTCTTTCACCTTCATCTTTAGCAACGCTCATATTGAGCGCACTAGATCCAGTAATAAACATTTCTTGAACAATATAAACAGTCCATGAAAAAGATACGATGACAAATAAGAGAATTCCTAAAGTATCATTACTCATTATCTTCACCTCCAGTTGGTTCTACTAATCCTTTTTTGATTCGAGTTATTGTTAAAACATAATCCATTACAAACAATATTGCATAAAAGACTGTAATAGAAATCAAACTAAACCAAACCTGAGAAACCGGAACATCACTAATTCCTTCAGATACTTCCATGAAACCGTAAATAATATAAGGTTGTCTTCCCATTTCTGCGACCATCCAACCAAGTATAATTGCTAAATAAGGTAATGGTACTAGATAAATATATATTTTTTGTAATGTTTCAGATTTAAGATATTTTTTAAAGAATACGATAGTATATAGTGAGATAACTATAAATACTGTACCTAAAGTAAGCATTAGTCCAAAAGCAATTCTAACAACTGCTTCTAATGCTCCGGTTTGTGTCCCAGTAATCATAGCTATTTTTGTAGGTTGAATTCCATTTATAAAATCTAAATATGAACTACCACTAATAGCGATCAATATCGATGAAACTAAGATAATCCATCCAGCATATTTTGCACTAACTGCAAAAATCGCTTTATCTTCATCTTTTCCTTTAAGTAAATGCCATGAGCTAATAGCAAGAACAACAAACCCACTTAAAATAATAGCAGATAAATGATTATGGATTAACATATACCAAGCATATGGGTTGAAAACTAACTTAGAGAAATTCACCAAAATCATCTTGGATCCATCCCAACTTGCTCCAACAGGATTTTGCATAAATCCGTTTGCGGTAATAATCCATAATGCTGAAAGCGTAGTTCCAAGAGCTATCAATGATACAACAATCAATCTCAAACGTTTTGAAATTCTATGTCTTCTAAATAACCATATTCCTGTAAATGTTGATTCTAAAAAGAATGCAACAATTGCTTCTAAAACGAGTGGAGAACCAAATACATCTCCCATAGCAATTAAATATGCCGCCCAGTTAGTTCCAAATTGAATTGACATTGCAATTCCTGTCACAATACCAAAGGCATAATTTATCAAGAAAATATCACTAAAATAATTAGACAGTTTTCTAAACTTATCTTCTCCTTTAAAATAGTATCTAAGCTCAAAAACAAGGATAATTAATATCAATCCTACTGTTAATGGGACAAAGATAAAGTGGAATGCTATTGTAAATGCAAATTGTAGTCTACTCAGTACACCTATCATATTTTATCCTCCTGTGAAATATCTTCGTTTATATTTTATTACATCATATAAAATTACAACTCTAAACACTAGTATTACTAATTACAAATAGTTGTTAATCAGTCATCTTATTCTTTTTGTTTATGTAACAACAAAATAATAAAGGTTACGACACCTAAAATAGTTGCTACAATCCCACCAATCATGTGAGAAACATATACTTCTGTAAACTCAAACATTCTTAATATTAAAGATAATATTATGTATGAAAATAAGAATATCAATCCTGAGTAAACTGTTTTTTCAAGTAAGCTCATTTTTTTAACTCCTTAATAATTTTATTGTTTAAGTACAGCACAGCAATCACAACATAAACTACTCTATTTTCCCAATCAGATACGTATATTAAATGTGTAAATAAAGATACATAAATAACATAAGCAGCTTTTTGAATGTTGCGCCATTCTTTAGGTTTTATCTCTTTTCTTATCACTTTAAAAGAAATTAAAGTTAGAGGTACCATTATAGCGTAAGCTACAATACCAAATAAATTAACTCCTCCAAGAATCTTGAAAATATGGCCTAAAGCATGTGGAGAAATCATAATAAACGACAAAATAGAAAATACTCCTCTGTTC
>CAYVZR010000106.1:0-2192 GCA_964456195.1 uncultured Candidatus Izemoplasmatales bacterium
TGGAAATTTAAAAGATTACTTTAGAAAATCACCAGCTACATCAATTATTATATTAATAAATCTATTAATGCTTTTTGTCACACTCGCAAATGGTGGATTTGATGTTTATGTCTTATTAAAGCTTGGTGCTATATGGGCACCACTTGTTGAGAATGGTGAATATTATAGATTAATAACTGGTATGTTTTTACATGGCAGTGTTATACATTTTATATCAAATGCAGTTATTGGATTATATGTCCTAAGTAGTGCACTTGAAAGATTGGTAGGAACAAAGAAATTCTTAATGATCTATTTCTTAAGTGGTATTGGTAGTGGAATACTTGTTGTACTTACTTCTAACAATGTAACAATAGGAGCAAGTGGAGCAATCTTTGGCGCACTTGGTAGTTTGGTATATCTTACAATATATAGAAGAGATTTAATAAGTGCTCAAGATTCATCAAGTATTAGAGGACTAGTTATAATAAATATCGTCTTTACATTCTTAATGCCAGGAATTAGTGTTGCAGGGCATATTGGTGGAATAGCAACTGGGTTCATATTAAGTTTCTTATTCATAAAAAGAAATAAAATACCAAAAAAAGAGTATGAGACATACGAAACATTCGATTACACTGTCAAACCTGAAGAATACAGTGCATGGGATGATGATGAGGATAACAATGATAGGTATAGTTAATTAAATGCAAAAAGAGATCAACAAATTGTGAAAAAATAAGATGTTAGTAGACACAAAATGACATGATACCTCTAAAGTAAACACTATATAATATTATTATAGAAGAACTTTGGAGGTATTTTTATATGGAAAGAACAATATGTGAGGACAATAGATATTGAAGCTTGAATGGTTTACAATAACAATATGTGTCAAGAATTCGTTAATACCCTATTGACACAATAGAGGTTATATAATATAATGAGTGTGTCATATATAGTTTTATACTCTATTGATACAGGAGGATATTATGGATTATAGTATTTTTAAAACAAATAACAAAATTTACAGTGGCGCTGAAAAGAAAATAGGCGTAATGATTAATCACGAGGACTACATTATTAAATTCCAAAAACAGACACGTTTTGGTTTCAGGAACAATCATATTTCAGAGTACATTGGCTGTAGAGTGTTTGAAAGCTTAGGAATAGAAGTTCAAGAAGTATATTTAGGAACCTACAAAGAAAATCGTGTTGTAGCGATTAAAGACTTTGTCGAAGAAAACCAAAATTACGTTGCGTTCAACGATGTTGGAGAAAGCAGTATTGAGGAAGATCGAAACAAATTTCTTTATTCATATGAAGGTATCACAAATATATTAAAAGCAAACAATAAGTTGAAAAATCAAGATGAAACAGTTTCGATGTTTTGGAAACTGTATGTAGTCGATGCTTTATTAGGCAATTTTGACCGTCACGGAGGGAATTGGGGATTTATCAAAGAGAGTAACATATATAGACTTGCCCCTGTATTCGACAACGGATCATGCTTATTTCCTAATATGACTGATGAAAGTGAAATGCTAAATATTATAAACAGTGAAAAAGAAACTAATAAACGAGTATTTAAGTTCCCTACTTCACAAATTCTTTTAAACGGTGAAAAAAGTTCATACTTTGAAGTTATTAACAGCTTATCTTATCCAAATTGTAATGTAGCTTTAAAATATGTTTATGAACACTACAATTATAGTGCAATTGATAGTATTATAGATAAAACAAAATTTATTACTGATGTTCAAAAAGAATTCTATAAACATATGATTAGTAATCGCTATAAAAAAATCATACAATCTTCATATGAAAAGTTGGTGGATAATAATGAAAAAGCATAGTGTAAAAGGAACTATTTACTTTGAGGATAAATACCACATCCAATACTATATTTGTTCAATTGAACAAATATATTATGAAGATAAATCCTTTGAATACATCTTTAAACCCTATTACAACATAATTAATATGATTACATCAAAGGATTTTCAAGGAATACCAGGACTAAACCTTGCTCTAAATAAAGAAACTTATACAAGAGTAAATAAAACCCCTACTTTCATCTATGAAAGAACACCACAAGAAAATAGAGAAGACTTATGGGATTTACTAGAAGAGGCTAATATTCCTTATCTTGATAAACTTTTATGGCTTATTAAAACAAATAAAATATATACTGGAGATAGTTTACAAGTTAA
>CAYVZR010000106.1:2292-3814 GCA_964456195.1 uncultured Candidatus Izemoplasmatales bacterium
CTGTTTTAGATAATATTTCTATCATGAATGGATATTCCTCTTTGGTCGGTTTTGTAAATCTGAAAAATGAGGGATTACCTTCTGGATTAAGAAAAGTATATCCACCATCCTTTACAAAATCCCAAAAGAAATCAATAAAGTCTTGTGTCAGTGCTTCAGCAATAATTATTATATCTAAATCTTTTGTCCCTCTAAATCTAATCCCATGGTTTGATAAATTAAGAAATGTAGCAGATCCTCCAATTAGCACATATTGGTCTTGATAGTCTTTAAAGTAGTTTTTGAACAATTCTAATCCTCTTACCATTTTACATACCCTCCTAAAACTTCACTCAATACATTTTCATATTCCTCAAATGTTCTTTCTGCAATACCATCGTTTATTGAAAAATACAGTGCTAAAGGATTAATATGGTTAATATACATGGGTATTTTTGATTTCCAAATTTCTATCTTTATTGCATCAAAATTCCCATCATACGTTTCTTCAAATTCGTTCTTTAACATTTTCCACTTACTACTATCAATTGCATAAACTCTTTCATCATCCTGCAACATACTTATCCGTGATAATTCATGCATTCCTGATTTTGTGAATGCACCAGAAATTTTTTGAAATCCCTCCGGGTAAATATGAACAATATCCATAATCGGATTTTGCATTATTTGCATCGCTTTTTGCCAAATATTAACTTTTGTGTCACTTAATCTTATTCGACTTATTCCAAATTCATTTGTTATAGAAATAAGATGATAATCTGCTAGCTCATTTACTGCTCTTGAAACATACATTTTGTTTACCTTTAGATCAACTTGCAATTCAGAGCTTGAAATAGATTCTTTTTTAATTACTAATATGTACAATAATATATTTTGAGCACCCAAAGATAGTTTATCTTTAGTATTAATTCTTCTTTCTTCTCTTTCGTCAAAATGTAAAGCTAATTCATTTATATAAATATTCCTATTAGGAACAACAAAAGAGATGCGTTTCCTAACAAGTGATTGTCTTTCATATTTTGATAATCTCTCATACTTAAATAATACGTCTAACCCAAACAAATTTCTTATCTGTTCTTTTGCTTTTAATAAGTTCTCAATACTATAATCACTATCTAAAGAACTTAATAGTAAAAATTTATGATTGCTAATCATTAACAGATTAAATTGAAATCTCAATTTAATATTGTTTGAAAGCATACTTGTATCAACTCTTTCATTAATTTGTCTAACCTCAAAATAAAATCCAATATATCTTAATACTATGTCTATTTTCATTACAAGATACCCCCTTAGTAAATATATTGTAACATAATTTTATATCTGTAACAAGTTTTATGTTACTAATATAACATTTTGTTACACCACTCAACAAAAATCATTAATATATCTACATATCTATTAACTACAACTATATTTCAGTACTTTTTTCATCATTTATAATTTTGATATCTTGAATCTAATAAAGAATTATAGGCTTCAAATTATGAAGGCAAAATAAGAACATCAATACTTTTCAACT
>CAYVZR010000107.1:0-3773 GCA_964456195.1 uncultured Candidatus Izemoplasmatales bacterium
GGTCTTGGTGGTATGAGTGATCCTTATAATCAGTATGAAGCAGAGTTAAACTATACAAGAGACTCTTTAAAGTCAATGAATAAATATCGATTTGGTGCCTTTATTATTACAAAAAGTGATTTAGTATTAAGAGATATCGATCTATTCAAAAAGATTAATAATCACAGTGTTTGTAATATAGCCTTAACAATAACAACTTCAGATGATTTACTTCAAAAAACAATTGAAAGAAATTCATCTACAACAAGTGAAAGATTTGAAGCAATTAGACAGCTTTCAAAAGAAGGTTTGTTTGCGGGTATTCTTATGATGCCCCTATTACCATTTATAAATGATACAATCGAAAATATCACAGGAATAGTAGAACAAGCTAATGCTGCAAATGCGAAGTATATCTATCCATCATTTGGAGTTACTTTAAGAGATAACCAAAGAGATTACTTTCTTGATAAAATCGGACCCGATTTAAAAAAGAAATATATTGATACATTTGGAGACTCTTACATGTGTGTTTCGCCCATACATAAAGAATTAAGAAAACATTTTGAAGAATTATGTAATAAATATGGTATATTATATGAAATGAATGATATTATTAGAGAGTCAAGAAAACATATAAAAACAACTCAAATGTCACTATTTTAGTTAGGAGAGGATTGTTTATGAAAGTTTTCGCTGTACATGAAAAAATTCAAAGCTTCTTAATTAACAATCCTGTTGAAGGAATTACAATTGTTGATGATCCAAGGAAGTGCCATTATTTAATAAGTGGCAAATACAAACAAACTCAACATAATCCTTTATTAAAAGGAGTTATTATTCCTTATACAGGACATAATGGTATAGATTTAAAAGATATGAGAGATAAAGGATTGAGTTTATTCATTATTTCATCTAGGTCTCGTTATGTTGCTGAAAAAGCTGTAACATTAACTCTTTCTTTACTTGGGAATACTGTGAATTATCATTCTTCATTAAAAGAAGGAAACTGGTCTGATAGAAATTCTGACACTAGGCAACCATGGGTTAGTATCCAAGGATTATCCGTCGGATTATTCGGGTATGGTAGAATTGGTGAAGGAATTCATAAGATGTTAAAAGGCTTTGATTGTGAGTTTTATACAATAGATAGGAATAAGGAATATCCTAAAGATATCTTTTTAGTAAAAAATCTTACTAATTTAGTACAAGTTAGTGATATAATAATTATTGCTGCTCCTTTAAATAACACTACAGAAGAAATATTTAATGAGAAATTATTCTCTAGAATGAAGAGTAAATACTTAATAAATGTTGGACGTGGAAATATTATTGAAGAGAAAAGTTTATATAATGCTCTTATTAATAATACATTAAAGGGATTTGCATCTGATGTATGGTATAACTATCCAAAAGACAAAGAGGTAATGTTACCATCATCACTACCTATCTATGACCTTGATAATGTAGTGTTATCAAATCATTCAGGTGGATTTACTACTAATACTAATCGTGAAGTAAATGAAGCATTACTTAAGCTTCTTATTAAAATGCGAGATGGTAATTTTGAAGAACAACTAGACTTAGAGAAATTAATTTGAGGTGAATAGCTTTATGAAAAAAATCTTATTAGTGATATTAGCAACATTCATATCTTTTGGATTACTTGGATGTGAGAAAGAACCAGTTGAAGAAGATATTGAAATTATTATTCCCGATGAAGTGTTTGTCAACTTACAAGACCTTCCATATGCTGAATATGTAAATTTATCAAACCCTGTAATAACAATCTCAGTTAGAGACATGGGAGACATTGTACTTCAATTATTCCCAGATGTAGCACCGAATACTGTAAGTAATTTTATTGCTTATATTCAAAGTGGTGCTTTTACAGATAATGAGTTTCACAGAGTTGTAACTGATTTTATGATCCAAGGTGGAAAAATTAATAACCCACCCTGCACAATTAGCGGTGAAATGACTTCTAATGATTTTGTTAATGATTTATTGCATGATAGAGGAGTTATCTCAATGGCAAGAATTGGTGGGGATTATGATTCTCAAACATCACAATTCTTTATAATGCATCAAAAAGCTAACTTCTTAGATTCTGAGTATGCAGCTTTTGGTGGAGTAATATCAGGATTCAATATTATAGATTACATAGCTGAGCTTGAAGCGACAAATTTAGTTGATGGTACTGAAAAAGGTACAGAACTACCAATATTCCCGGTTTACATTGACAGTATTACTGTCGAATTAAACGGTTATGTTCCAACTGATCCAATTTGCTTACCATAAAGCAAACTAAAATACATTGACAAAATAACACATATTAGATAGAATGCTTGTAAATATAATTAAATTGTTGAATAGAATTAGTAAGCAATAAATTGTAATTTTAGAGAGCTAGTATTTGGTGGGAACTAGTATTATAATAATTGCTGAATGGATCTATGAGAGAGTATCTGAATTTAAAGTAGGATATTACGGGAGCTCCCGTTATAGAGCTAGGATATGATTGTATCTGAATAAGGGTTCTTTTATAGAACTAAATATGAGGTGGCACCACGATAAATATTTCGTCCTCTACACATTTTTTGTGTAGGGGACTTTTTTTATACACTAAGGAGGAAAAATAATGGGACCTTGAAGAGAAGTGATGCATTTATAATAAAAAAATAAAACTAAAAAGGAGATAATAAAAATGAAATATCAATTTGGAAGATTTGGAGGACAATATGTCCCTGAAATAGTAGTAAATGCTTTAAATGATTTAGAAAAAGCCTTTAATGAAGCAATTGCAGATCCAACTTTTGTTGAGGAACTAAAATATTACCTAAAGAATTTTGTTGGAAGACCTAGTCCCTTATACTATGCAAGTAGATTAACTAAACAACTTAATGGAGCTAAAATATATTTAAAAAGAGAAGATTTAAATCACACAGGTGCCCATAAAATAAACAATACTGTAGGACAAATATTATTAGCAAAGAGAATGGGTAAGAATAAAATAATTGCTGAAACTGGTGCAGGCCAACATGGTGTAGCTACTGCTACTACTGCAGCAATGTTTGGAATGGAATGTGAAATATTCCAAGGCAAAGTCGATATGGAAAGACAGAAACTAAATGTCTTCAGAATGGAAATGCTAGGAGCTAAAGTCACTCCGGTTGAAAGTGGTACAGCTACTTTGGCTGATGCAGTTGATTATGCAATAGGGAAATGGGTAGAAAGAATCAATGATACATTTTATTTACTTGGCAGTGTAGTAGGGCCGCACCCTTATCCAACAATGGTTAGATATTTTCAAAAAATAATTGGGGAAGAAGCTATTAATCAGATTACTGAGCAAGAAGAAAAACTCCCTGATTATTTAATTGCATGTGTTGGGGGAGGAAGTAATGCTATTGGATTATTTACAGAGTTTCTTCAACATAAAGAAGTAAAACTAATTGGTGTTGAAGCTGCTGGAAAAGGATTAGAAACAAAAGAACATGCTGCAACACTTTCACTTGGAAAAGAATCAGTAATTCACGGAATGAATACAAAAGTAGTATTAGATGAATTCGGAAATATTAGTCCAGTATATTCAATTAGTGCCGGATTAGATTATCCAGGAGTTGGACCAGAACATGCCTATTTACAAGATATTAATAGAGCTACTTATGTATCAGCAACTGACAAAGAAGCTGTAGATGCATTTTTAACATTATCAAAAGTAGAAGGAATAATCCCAGCAATTGAAAGCGCACATGCAATTGCATATGCTATGAAGTTAGCCCCTACTCTAG
>CAYVZR010000108.1:0-3696 GCA_964456195.1 uncultured Candidatus Izemoplasmatales bacterium
TAGTATTAATTTCTTTAACAATTACAGGATTTGCGTTTTTTACAATATTCATTAACATGGGTAGATTTAGTTTTGCATTTCCAATAGTATTAGTATTTGTTGTAGTTTCATTCTTTATGTATATAGCAAAACAAATGAATACTGCACAATTTGAAGAAAGACTGAAAACTAAAACAACTTGTTTTAATTGTAAAGAAGAGATTCCTTTTGGAAGTGAATTTTGTCCAAAGTGTGGGGTAAATCTTACTGAAAAAATTGAATGTGATTATTGTGGGCATTTGAACCCTGTTGACGCTGTTGAATGTTCTGAATGTAAAGCTAACTTAAAGTAGGTGAGTGAGGATTATGAAAAACTATCGTAAGATGTTATTTAGTGGTTTTGCAATTTCTTTAATAGGGATTGTAATTATAATATTCTCATATCTAATTAGTTCTGTTCTACTTTTTGTGATTGGAACTTTGTGTATCGTAATTGGTATATTGATTGTTTTATTATTGATGTCATTTAATTTGTTTATTCAAGATAAATCCTTAAACATTGAAAAACTGAAAGAAATGGGATTAACAATAGTAGTATGTAAAGCATGTTTAAAAGAAAATGTACTTGAGGATCAGTATTGTATATATTGCGGAGAAAGACTAGGTAGTGATGAAGATGGAATACAAGAAGAACATAAAACTTGATTATTTACACACTTTTGTAAGAAATTTCAATTTAACTCATGGAATTTGGTTACTATTTTTAGTATATAAAGGATTTAGTCTGTTTCAAATAGGAGTATTTGAAACAGTTTTTCATATTACAAGTTTAACAATGGAAGTTCCCACTGGAATGATTGCGGATTTAATAGGTAGAAAGTTTAGTAGAATATTGGGGATAATATCGTATATCATATATTTGGTTATAATGATTGTATCTTCAAACTTTGTTGTTATTGTAATTGGATTCATATTCTGTGCGTTAGGATTCACATTGGAATCTGGTAGTGGAGAAGCTTTAGTATATGATTCATTAAAAATGACAAAAGAAGAAGATAAGTTTATGAAAGTGAATGGTATGAAAGAAGTAATTTATCAGATAGGTTCAGGGCTTGGGCTATTACTTGGTGGATACTTAGCACTTACGAACTTTAACCTATCATTTGAAATAACAATCTTGATATATCTTGTAGCTCTTTTAGTAATAGCATTTATGAAAGAGACTCCGATAGAAAATAGAAAAAAACATGATTCATTTAAACATATGTTGTATGATCATTATGTAAAAAGTTTTAATGTAGTGTTTGGAAATAAAAGACTGCTATACTTAATCATTATTGGCGCAGGAGTCGCTGCGCCAATAACTGCGATTTTTCTCTATTTTCAAAATCACTTATTTGATCTAGGATATTCACCATTCATAATCGGAATTTTGCTTGCTCTTCATAGCTTGTTCGCAGCAATTGGTGGTATTATGGCATATAAGTTAGAAAAAAAATATAAAGAAAAAAAGATACTATATTTTATACCTTTGTTTATTGTTATCTCATTTTGGTTGATTCAAATTGATCAAATAATTTTTGTACCTTTTGTAATCTTAGGATTCTTTGATAGTATCTTTTATGTTGTTCTTGGTGATTACATAAATAGAATTATACCTTCAGAAACAAGAGCAACAGCACTTAGTTTTAGTGGATTATCATTTAGTATTGGGATGATTATTATCTTCCCAGTAATTGGAATGTTAGGAGATATGTACGGATTAAAGACCGGCTTCTTTGTGCTTGCTATTGTTGTTTCATTATTCTACTTATTTTTACTAACAATATTAGGTAAGAATCACTTGAATATGAATGAAAATAATTTATAAATATTCCTTTTAGTAGTAAAAATAAGTGGTTGAGAAATACAGTATTTTTGATATAATAAAAAATAGAACGAAATGATTGGAGAGATTCACATGAAAGCTATAATCTATTTTTCACTTAGTAAAGAAAAAAACTCAAAAAGAATTGCAAATGAAATTGATGGAGATCACTACGAACTTATAAATGAGGGCAGACAAATAAAGTGGGTTCCATTGCAAATGTTTTATTATGGGTTTAAAACTGTTGCTAAGAAAAAAGTAAAAATTGGTGTACCTAAAATTGATTTTGATAAGTATGATGAAATAGTACTAGTATCACCAGTTTGGGCTGGAAGAGTTTGTGCTTTTATGAAACAATATTTGACTGAAACTGTATTTAAAAACAAATCAGTCACTATTTTAGGAACTAGTAAGGGCGGATATGATAATTATTTTAGAAGCTTTGATAACATTATTCACGAATCAAATAAGGTAATTGAAGAAATAATGTATGTCAAAGGTTCAATAGTTTTTGAAAGAAAGGCATAGTCATGTATAAAATCATTGAAAAAAGAGCTTTAAATATAGATGTAGATTTAATGGTTGTTGTAGCCCCGCTAGTAGCTAAAAATGCAAAACCAGGTCATTTCATAATTTTAAGAGTTAATGAAGTTGGAGAGAGAATACCATTAACTATTGTTGATATAAATGGAGATAATGTTTCTATTATTTATCAGAAATTAGGGTACTCAACAAAACTCCTTGGAGAACTTGTTGTAGGAGACGATATACTTGATTTTGTTGGTCCACTTGGAAAAGCAGCTCATATTAGAGATGTAAAAAGTGTCCTTGGTATTGCTGGTGGAGTAGGAGCTGCCCCATTATTGCCTCAATTAAAAGAATATAAAAAAAGAGGAATAAAAGTTGATTTAGTTATTGGAGCAAGAAATAAAGACTATATCATTCTTTTAGATGAATATAGAAAAATTTGTGACAATATACATATTGCAACTGATGATGGATCACTTGGAACAAAAGGTTTTGTAACCGATGTTCTAACTGAGCTATATAAAACTGAAAAATATGAACACACTATTGCTATTGGACCATTAGTAATGATGAAATTTGTTGTTTTACTTAATAAGAAATACAATTTATCTACGGATGTTTCGCTAAACCCTATTATGATTGATGGTACTGGAATGTGTGGTAATTGTCGTGTTACTATTGGTGGGAAAACATTTTTCGCCTGTATTGATGGACCAGATTTTCCAGGTGAGGAAGTTAACTTTGACGAGTTAATGACTCGTCAAGATTACTATAAAGAAGAGGAACATGTCTGCAACTTGAAGCTGGTGAAGAAATGAAAGTGCCAAGAACTAAAATGCCTGTTCTAGATAAGGTTATTAGAAGAACAAATTTCGAAGAAGTAGCTTGTGGATATAGCTTAGCTGAAGCACAACTTGAAGCATCAAGATGCTTGGATTGTAAGAATCCAAGATGCATCGCAGCTTGTCCTGTATCTGTCAATATTCCGAAATTCATTAAAGAATTAATTGCGGGCGATCTTAACCAAGCTTACTATTCAATATATGATGATAATATTCTTCCATCAATTTGCGGTAGAGTTTGTCCTCAAGAAAAACAATGTGAAGGTGCTTGTATTGTTGGAATAAAAGGCGAACCAGTTTCAATAGGAGCTTTAGAAAGATTCCTTGGGGATTATTCGCTTGAAAATAATATACTTGAAGAAAGAATCATAACTGATAACGGTATAAAAGTAGGAGTTGTAGGAAGTGGCCCAGCAGGGCTCGCAAATGCTGCTGAAATGAGAAAAATGGGATATACTGTGGATGTTTTCGAAGCTCTTC
>CAYVZR010000109.1:0-3665 GCA_964456195.1 uncultured Candidatus Izemoplasmatales bacterium
AGTATCATCACATTTTTTTTGAAATCTACTTTATATATGATATTTGTTATGCTATAATTACTGTAATATAAAAAGAAGGAGAATTGAATATGTTAAAAAAAGTTGGAATTTTATTATTTACATGTTTTGCATTTTTATCTTTTGCTTCATGTTCAGGTGAAACTGAAAAAACAAACCTAAGTGTTTTCTTTGTCCCTTCAAGAGACAATGCAACATTAGTTCAAGGGATTAGTTATTTACCTGAATTACTTAAGGCTGAAATGTCTGAATTAGGTTATGATTTTGAAACTGTTAGTGTATATGTTGGTACTTCTTATGAAGCTGTAGGAGAAGCACTTGACGCTGGTACTGCTGATATAGGATTTATTCCTGGTGGTACATATGCTGTATACTCTGATGGGGAAAACATGGACGTTGCTTTAACAGCAACTCGTGGTGGACTTAATAAAGACTCTGCAGTTGCTAAAGACTGGAATGACGGAGAAGCAACTGAGTCTGATTCAAATAATCAAATTACTTATTATCGTTCACTTGGAATCGTTGGTCAATCTACTAAAGGCCGCGAACTTGCTGATATTATTAATGGTGGTGGAGAAATTACATGGGCACAATTACAAGATTGTAAAATTGGTGTACAATCAATTACATCATCTTCTGGTAGAGTTTACCCTTCAGTATTGTTTAATACTTTATATGATAATACTTTAGCTGATATTCCTTCAGATAACTTAATTCAAGTTCCAGGTTATGGTGGAGCTGCTTCAGCACTTGCATCTGGTCAAATTGATTTAGCATTTGGATATGCTGATTTCAGAAGAGATTATGCTGACGAATGGATTTCTAGTGAAGAAGGCGGATACAACAAGGATAATACAATTTGGGAAGATACTGATGTTGTATTTGTTACTCCTGGTGTTTATAATGATACAATCACAGTTTCTAAAAAAACTGTAGATGATGATCTTCAAGCTGCTATTGAAACAGCATTTATGAATCTTGTAGAGGATATGACAGCACTTGCTGACCCTGATGGAGATTTCTTATTAGTTAAAGATATCTTTAGTGTTTATAGTCATGAAGGTTATGTATTAGCTGATGATTCAGATTATGATGTAGCTCGTGAAGCAAATGAAATTGTTAACGGCTAAATAATCTCAATAATTAAATACAATTAGATAAAATTAGGCTTAATGCATCTATTGAGCCTTCTTTTTTTAAATAAAGGAGCAATTAATGATAGAGTTTAAAAATGTAGGTAAAACATATCCTAATGGAGTTGTTGCACTTAAAAATGTATCACTAAAAATAGAACCCGGTCAATTTGTAGCTATTATTGGCTTAAGTGGAGCAGGAAAATCTACACTTATTCGTTTAGTTAACAAGATGGAAGACGTAACTGTAGGAAGTTTATTTGTTGAGGGTTTAAATATCCCCACTTTAAAAGGAAAAGCTTTAAGACAATATCGGCGACGTGTAGGTATGGTTTTTCAGTCATTTAACTTAATTAATCGAACAACTGTTATTAATAATGTTTTAGCGGCGCGCGTACCAGATATGAATCCAATATCTAGTACTCTTGGTTTTTTTTCAAAAGAAGACAAACTAATTGCTTTGGAAGCATTAAACAAAGTTGGTATTTTAGAAAAAGCTTATATTCGAGCTGATCAGCTTTCAGGTGGCCAGCAACAACGTGTAGCTTTAGCAAGAACACTTGCTCAAAACCCATCTATAATTTTAGCTGATGAACCAGTTGCATCTCTTGACCCAATTACGGCAAATCAAATAATGAGTGATTTCGAGCGTATTAATAAAGAAGAGAATATTACTATTCTTGTCAATATGCATCATGTAGATTTAGCATTAAAGTATGCTTCACGGGTTATAGGAATCAATGAAGGAGAAATCGTTTATGATGGAAATACAACAGATATAACAGAGAATATTTTAAAGACTATTTACGGGAGAGAATTAACTGATGAAGACATTATGTTCAAAGATAAGTAATTATATAAAAACCCTCGTAAAGCGAAATTATAATTATAGAACCACGATTATGAAAGATGGTTCTAGCATCACTCGACCGTTCTCATATTCAATGATGACTATGGTACTTACATTAGGCATTATAATTTTCTTTTGGCACTTGATTATCACTAAATTTTTTAATGAATTTGGAGCTAGAAATTTCTTTCAAAATATACCCAATTTCTTCACAATCATTAAACAAATGGTCACAGATGTAAATTGGTCATATTTTAGTAATGTTTTAGGCCCTATGGCTGACACAATCCGTATCGCGGTTATCGGGACATTAGTTGGATCTTTAATTGCTATACCTGTCGCTATTCTAGCATCTCAAAATATAATGGGTAAAAGTAAAATACCAGGAGTTGTTAAGTTTTTTCTATCAATTATTAGAACATTGCCACTTTTAGTATATGCTTATATTTTTTCATATATTTTTGGTTATGGACCTTATGCCGGAGTGCTTGCGACAATCATTTTCACCTTTGGTATCATTACTAAAATGATGTATGAAATTATAGAAACTACTGATATGGGACCATTTATTGCTATAGAAGCAACTGGTGCAACAAAAATTCAGGCTTTTAGAGCGGCTGTTGTCCCACAAATTATGGGTAGATTTTATTCTATAGTACTTTATATTTTTGAAATTAATCTTCGTGCATCTGCAATACTAGGCTTTGTTAACGCAGGTGGTATTGGGATGATTATGAATGATCAAATGGCGCTAAGAGCATATGGAGATGTTGCAGTTATGGTATTAGGACTTCTATTTGTAATTATAGTAGTACAAAATATCTCCCAATATTTAAGAGGGAGGTTATCATAAATGAAAACAGTTATTGAGACATTCAACGAACGCCCTAAACACACAGTAAGAAATGTATTTATTAGTATATTTCTATTAGCACTAATTATTTGGAGCTCTCCTGTATTGTTGCATGAACAGTTCCTTGGCGGAACGGAGATTGCAAAAAATATTGCTAGATCTTTCATTAATCCCTCATGGGATAATTTATTCAATACAAGAGTTGACGGAATACCATATTTAATGTTTCAAACAGTAGGTATGGCAGTTTTAGGTACAATATTAGGGGCTATATTATCTGTTCCTTTTGCTTTCCTTACTGCGAAAAATATTGTTGGTAAATTTAACATTATAGGTAACACAATAATTACAACTATTCGTTCTTTTCCGTTTTTCCTACTTTTATTGATGGTTGTTCGTGTAAGCGGACCCGGAGAATTTACAGCTGTCCTTGCGATTGGTATATTATCTATTGGAATGATTTCCAAATTATATATTGAAATTATTGAGGATATAGACCCTGGAATTTTACAGTCATTAGATGCACTAGGAGCCACTAGATTTCAAAAAGTCCGATATGGTATACTACCTCAATTATCCGCAAATATTATCTCAGTAGTAATCTATCGTTTCGAGATAAATGTAAAAAATGCTACTATATTTGGGATTATAGGTACAGGAGGTATTGGTACTACATTGCGTTTGGCAATGTTCGCTGGTAGATGGAGAGATGCCTCTGCTGCATTGTGGGGAATTATTATTGTTGTAATATTAGTTGATTATTTTTCAACTAAAATTAGAAAAAAACTTATTAACGGATAATTCCTTAAAA
>CAYVZR010000110.1:0-3658 GCA_964456195.1 uncultured Candidatus Izemoplasmatales bacterium
TGCACCCTTTCTTTTTCATAGTTTCCTATGTCCAAGTTTATGGGTGCAGTTCATTTACTGGTTTCTTTTTTTATGTTAGAATTGAGTTGGATTTTTAAAAAGGGGGTCATATTATGTTTATGAACGGGGTATATCAATTATTTTCACCAATTATTGTCGTTTTGATTTTGCTTATTTTGGGCGCATTTGCTAGTTTGTATGGTTTAACGGCAATGTACGCTACCATAATTGGTGGTATAATTGTGATTGTAATCTTTACTATCTTCTTCAATGTTTTTTTTAAAAATCAAGATAATTTTATTTTAGAAATCGCAAAGTTTTTTAGTTATTACATATTAGTAGTTTCTGCTCAAATTTCTTTTGTTGGTCTAGCTTATGCTGGGGTAATTACAACGTTTGAGTTAAGTGCCATGATAGTTGTAGTTTTTGTTTCATCACTCCATTTAAGATTATTAAAATATGATAATATACATTCCCGCTTTACATACAACAAATCAATTATAAGAAACCAAGATATCGTAACTAAGAAAACAATAAAATATCCTGATGTTTCATCATACTTTTTATATAGAATTGAATTATATATAGTGCTAATTCTGTGTTTGCGTATTGTTTTTTTAGTGGTCATTGTAGACGTATTTATTATCTTTTTTATTACAATACTACTAGATATTATTATTTATTTAATTCTTTCTAAATTTACAAAACTTCTTCAACCACATAAATCAATTTATATTGAATCACCTTTATATCAAAATGGAGAAAAAGTATATGAGAGTATCTTAGATGTACCCACTCTACTACATCAAGATATCAAGGGGGATTAATATGAACAAGATTAATGAATTTATTGAAGTGGATAAATGTCTTGGTATAGAGTATTTTAGAATTTGTTTTTATGAATTCCGGATAGTGTATTTTTAGTCTCCAAAACCTTTGAAACGGGGGACAATATTACTTCTAAGTTTTCTGTTGGGGGCTCAAATCACTCTTGGAATGCTAATGAATATAATTTAGTAAAGACGTTTAACGGTTTTGCTACTTTTTTATTTTATACATATCTCACAGTTTGAAATCTATGAAGGAAAAGGGTTTAAAAGACAATTGATTAATCAATATCAGTACAGTATAATATGTGTAAGAACAATGGAACAACAAATAAACAAACAATATACATAAAATTACTTTGTTTGTTTTTGTTTGGGAGGATTTTGTATGAAAAACATAATATTCAATATTACTTTTATATTTATTTTAAGTTTACTTTTAAGTTCTTGTGATTCATCTCCAATAATACCTGAAAATTTACCACCTTTTGTTGAAGGTGAAGAAAAAATAGTTTTGGAAATAGCTAGTGAAGAGCCAGATTGGTCTGATTATGTAACAGCCAATGATGAAGAGGATGGACCAGTGAGAGTAACTACAGAAATGATAGACTCAAGTGATGTTGATTTACAATCTGTGGGAACATATTCTGTTGAATATTATGTGTCTGATTTTGGTGGTAAGACTACATTTTATGTTCTTACAGTAGAAATTATTGCTGTGACATACGAAAACTATTTTACATACGATGAAATAAATGGCGAAATTATGATAACTGAATATAGTAGTCAGGGACCAAAAGATATTGTTATCCCATATTCTATTCAGGGGATGACTATTACATCTATTGGAGATTCTGCATTTCTTCAAAAACAATTAACAAGTGTAACCATTCCAGAAGGTGTTAAAATAATAGGAAATGATGCATTTTCAGGGAACCAATTAACAAGTATAACTATTCCAGAAGGAGTTACAACAATAGGAAATAATGCTTTTTCAGATAATCAGTTAATAAGTGTAACTATTTTAGGAGACGAAACACGATTTCTTCGATATTGGGAAGAAATTGGATTTCCTGAAGAGTTTAAAATCAATATTCCTGAAGAAGTGATTTTTAACATCGAAGATCTTCCATATTTTGAATATATAAACTCATTAAATCCTGTGATAACAATCTCAGTTAGAGACATGGGTGATATTGTAATTCAATTATTCTCAGATGTAGCACCAAATACTGTAAGTAATTTTATTGCTTATATTCAAAGTGATGCTTATTCAGATAACACTTTTCATAGAGTAATAAATGGTTTTGTAATTCAAGGTGGAAAAATTGATAACCCAATATGTACAATTTGTGGTGAAATGACTTCTAATGGCTTTATTAATGATTTAGAACATGATAGAGGAGTTATCTCAATGGCAAGAATAGGTGGAGATTATGACTCTCAATCCTCACAATTCTTTATAGTTCATCAAAATGCTAATTTCTTAGATTCTGAGTATGCAGCTTTTGGTGGAGTAGTATCAGGATTCAATATTCTAGATTACATAGCTGAACTTGAAGCAGTTTTAGCTGGAAGAGGAATACAACTTCCAATATTCCCAGTTTACATTGACAGTATTACTGTTGAATTAAATGGTTATATACCAACTAATCAAGTTTGTTTACCATAAAGTAAACTAAGAATGTTACAATGATCTATATCACATATAATTGTAAAGTAAAAAGAGAATATTTGTCTCTTTTTACTTGAGTATTGCAATTATTTTTTTTAGTGTTTTAGCTTTTGCATTTCCTGAAGCAGCTTTGCGATGACTCGTTTTGGAGGAGTTGTAGGTGTAATTATTGGTATATTTTATATGTTTCCAGGCACACTATAATACTTCTAAGTAGTGACTGGTATTCAAAGATGCAAATAGAAGGTATTTACTACACTGTGTCAAGAAAAACGGACAAGTAAAAAAGACCGTAAATCCATAAACCTATATGATTTTGGTGAACTGAAATGGATTCTAATACCTAATCATCTAAATGAGATTAAAGAAGAAGACATTGACGATTACATTAAAAGTAATCCACAAAAATTAAGATTTATTGAGAAGACTCATTTTAATGATATTTTTAATAAAGAGTTATGTCGAAAATTAACAAATGATGATGGAAATCTTTTTGAGGAATTTCACAAATCATGTAATAAACAAGACAAAGAAGAAGGAATGGTTAGCTTATCAGATCCTATTGTATATGGATGTTTTGTAGATAATAAAATTGTGAGTGTTGCATCTCTTTGGAACTGGGGAGAGAGATTGAGCGACATTGGAATTTTAACACACCCTGATTACCGCTATAAAGGATATGCAAAGAGCGTATGTCAGACATTAATGAGTGAAAACGATAAATTATATGTTTGGAGATGTGACTTTGATAACGTTGGTTCTAATAGACTTTCATCATCAATTGGTTTTGTAGAGGTTGGTGAGAGTTTTACTTTACATAAAAAGTGATATTGGAGGTTTTATTCCATAAAATATCATCTTTTTTTTGTAATTTCATCTTCATAGCAGTATATTTAAATTGAAGAGTTTATTAAATAAATTGGATATTTAGAAAGGAAAACAAAATGAAAAAACTAATTGTATGTCCAAAACAATCTGGAAATACTCATAAGGTATGCAGTTATGTATCAAGTAATTCAGATATTAAGCTTAAAGTTATAACTAATAAAACAAAGTACGATTTGCCTTATTATGATGTAATTATATTGACTTCAGGGGTATATGTTGGTCATGTTCATAAAAACATTTTGAAATGGATAAATAGTATTGAAAAAAA
>CAYVZR010000111.1:0-3463 GCA_964456195.1 uncultured Candidatus Izemoplasmatales bacterium
GCTAAATATTCAATATAAGACACAATAATGCAAATAAAAAAAGCATAACTTTATATGCTTTATTCATTACTATTTATTGAGTTATTCTTTTTCTTTCAAGCAAACGTAACATTACAGATCCAATTGCATTTCCAAAAACCATGATTAGCAAGTATAAAACACCTTTTAATGTATATGTATCACTTAAAAAGAAGTATAACATATTTGCGATACTATGCTCGAATTTAGCTAAAATAAAGACCATTACAGCAAATATTAAAACAACTACTTTTACTAGATCTTGTTTAGCAATTTTAAAACTATCCACAGCAATGTACATCATCATTCCACAAAATATAGCCAGTGCAAGAGTTTCGTACCATGCATGTTCTATCTTTAATGCAAACAAGTCACTACCTGCAGTAACAACTTCAGATATACCAGTTAATCGGAATAAGTATGCGATAACTGCAATACCAATCATATTCCCAAGTAAAGTTATACCCAATACAAGAAGATATCCCTTATTGTATGGTATTAAGTAACCTACTTTACCGGTATATAGAAAATATCCTCTACCGACAATAACTAACAATCCAAAACTAAATAATAATGCACCAATAATATGATTCTCAACACTCAAATATACCAAACCAGCAATACCAATACACATACCTGCAAGAATTGCTTTTAATATAATACTTACCTTTTCATTTTTCATATGATTTCTCTTTTCTGTTTATATATAATCCATAACTTTTTGTTTTATTATAGAATCAAATACTATATAAACGATTTAATGAATAATATACATAAATTTTGTTTCTATTAAACAAAAAGAGTATGAATTAATATACTCTCTTATTTTGAAGAACACTATTAATCCTTTATGATAATTATTGATTCCTTATTTAAATTTATCACTGTACATTGTTACTTGATTTTTTCCGTTATTCTTAGAAGCATACATTGCCTTATCTGCAGCGTTTATTACTTTATTCATCTCGTTAGTTGGCATTTCAAATGAGCATGCGACTCCCATACTTGCTGTAATTAAAATCTCATTTTCCTTTATAATTAATGGTTCTTTGAATGCATTGAATATTCTTTTCGTAGCGATACACGTACTTTTCTTATCAACATTCGTCATTAATACAAGGAACTCTTCTCCACCCCATCTAACAACAACATCTGCTTGGCGTACTACATCTTCTAGCCTTCTTGATAATTTTTCAAGTACTTCATCACCAATGTAATGCCCATAGGTGTCGTTGACTTCTTTAAAGTCATCAATATCTATCATTACTGCAGTATTGAATGATTCAAGTGTATCTTTTATAGCTCTTCTATTTTTAAGTCCCGTTAAAGAATCATGAAAGCTCATAGAAATCAATTCATCTTCTTTATACTTCGAATCAGTAATATCACTGATAACACCCAATACTTTATTTGGTTTTCCTAAAGAATTCTTAGAGACTGATGCTTTAGAATTGAGATATTTCTTTTTAGATCCAACATTCAATGTAAAAAACAGATCATATGGTTCTCCATTTTGGACTAAACCTAAAAGTGCTTTATTTAACATTGTTCTTTCTTCTTTTGAAACCATTTTTTCAATACTATTAATATCAATATACTCAGAGTCTCTAGTCAATCCGTAAATATCGAATGCTTCTTGTGAAGCCCAAATTAAATTTGTATTTAAATCTAGTTCCCATGAACCAACGTTCGATATTTTTTGTGATCTATCTAGTCTATCAAAACTATCTAATAGACTTTTTTGTTTTTTTGTAAGTTCTGTTACATTAAAGAAACTAATGATAACTTCTTTAATGTCACCTTGTTTATCTATATAGGGAGTTCCATTTACAGACAACCATACGATTTCACTAAAAACAGGATTATATACCCCCAAAATTACATTTTTTATTTGCTTTCCTGATGATATCACAATGTTTATAGGGTATTCTCCAATAGGCAAAGGCTCTAAATCTTCTCTAACAAATTTCCAAGAAGGATCCATTGCTTTTTTTCCTTTAAGCACTTCCTCTGAAAGGCCTAGCAACTCACAGGCTTTTCCATTGTTCATAATAACCGATGTATCAGCTGCATGCACAATTACTCCTGCTTCTAAATTATTAACTAGTTCACGATACCTCTTTTCACTAACTTGTAATACCTTTTTCAATTTTTCCTTTATAACTATTTCATTTTCTAATTTTTCTTTTGATATTAAAGTCAAACTAAGATTATCAATTAGCTTATTAAAAGATGTTGTAAGTGCTCCAATCTCATCATCGGTTATTCTGATATCTTTTCTGACTAGTTTACCGTCCGCTACTTCATTGATATAAGTATTAAGATCTTTAAATGGCTTACTTAATCTATCTCCTATATATAAAGCTGAACCTCCGATAAGAACCAACATTCCAAAACCAATAGCAGTAAACAATATCCAGGAATTCCCTAGTTCTTTTAGAGCTACTTTTTCAGCAACGATATGCACGACAGACCAACCTTCACCTAAATTACCGACAGAGTGATCTATTGATTCATATTTTCCACCAAAACTTACTATATTAGATGAATATGTCAAATCTATAGGTGCAATAGTTAAAAAACTAGATTCTCCATCTATACTTGCTTCTATGCTTAAATCAACTCTTTCTTCTATGTATGGAAGAACATCATCGGATATACTGTTAGATAAAGGTTCGAAATTTCCACCATCTACTATTAAGCCCAAAGTTCTAACAACATAGTTCTCACCCTCACTATTCAGGTCGTGAAAACTAGCAATACAATTTTCGAAAATATTTGAAATATTGTAATTACTTTTCAAAATTCCAATTATATTCCCAAAATCATCATACACAGGAACTACAATTCCTAAAACATATCCTTCAACACTTGCATCAAAACCTCTATCATCTAAATAAACGATTCCATCGCCATCATTATAAGCTTCTTCCCACCAATATTTTTCAGCGTGGGCTAATGTAGTTAATTTTCCAGTAGTTGATATCATTACTCCATGTTCATTCGTTAAGAATAGCTCACCATAAAGTTCTGGGGAATCATTTTGTAGTGATAATAAAAATGATGCTACATCATTCTCCATTCTTGTCTTAATAAATGGATCACTTATATCATCGGTATTTATCCATTGAGTATCTAATTCATCAATATACTCATCTCTTTCAGACACAGTTAATAAAGAAAACTCCGTATTACTAGCCAATAATGAGTCTTTTATAACATCTGTACTAGCTATTGTTGTAGTCAAACGCACTAACTCAAGTAAATCATTTTCAATTGCCTCAGCTATATATATAACATTCTCTTTATCATCTTTGAGAACTTGTTTTACCACCGTAGCCTTACTTAGCGAGAAATATGAGAACCCCCCAATCAAAAGTAGAGTGGAACCTAATAAAATTATAGATAATAATAACTTAAATTTAAGTTTCATAAAATCTCTCCT
>CAYVZR010000112.1:0-3123 GCA_964456195.1 uncultured Candidatus Izemoplasmatales bacterium
GCAAATACTCCTCCAGAAGTACAAGATTTTGTTTGTAAAAGCCTGGAAATAAATTCAGCAAAGATATCGACTCAAGTACTTCAAAGAGATAGACATGCTGCTTATTTGTCTGAAATAGCTTTAATAGGGGCTTCTATTGAGAAAATTGCTGTTGAAGTAAGACATCTTCAAAGAACTGAAGTTAGAGAAGTAGAAGAACATTTTAATAAAGGACAAAAAGGATCTAGTGCTATGCCTCATAAGAGAAATCCAATTGCATCAGAGAATATGTGTGGTTGTGCTAGAGTATTAAGAGGATATATGGTTAGTTCTTATGAGAACATACCATTATGGCATGAAAGAGATATCTCTCACTCATCAGCTGAAAGAATTATCATGCCTGACGCTATTATGCTATTAGATTATATGCTAAATAGATATAGAAAAGTTTTATTAAATCTAACAGTATTCGAAGATCGAATGTTACAAAATATATATTTGACAAACGGAGTTATTTTTTCACAAAGAGTTTTAACAAAGCTTATAGATAAGGGATTATCCCGTGAAGAAGCATATGATAAAGTTCAATCATTAGCTATGATTTCATTTAATAAGGGAATAGACTTTAAAGGTCTCCTAATGGATGATTCAATCATAAACAAAATGATAACTAATGAAGAACTTGATGAATTATTTAAAGTAGAATACTTTTTAATAAATGTTGATGAAATATTTAATAGAGTTGGGATATAAAAACCAAACATTAGTTTGGTTTTTAATAATTTGAAAGGAGAGATAACAATGAAAATATATAGATTATTAATTAGTGTGTTTATACCGTTCTTTTTGTTGATTCTCTTTGCGTCAGTGCTTACTAGTAAGCCTTATTTACTTATTTCTAAAGGAATGTATAGTTCTCATGATAACGTATTTTTTGATCATGATTACGCTGTTGATAGAATCGCTGGATATCTTAATTATAGATATGATAACTTAGAGTTTGGTGTTGATGAGGCAGATGATACTGTAATAATGAGGCAAATTGAAATTGATCACATGGTAGATGTTAAAAACTTATATACATCTTTGAGGATTGCTGCAGTTATATCACTTATTGCAGGGGTTATACTCTCATATATAGTATATAAGAAGAATGTAAAAGAGTTTTATAAAACTTTCAAGAATCTTTATTTGGCTCCAATGTTTTTTACTATGTTTTTAGGAACCTTTTTTATAATTGATTTTAATAAAGCATTTACAGCATTTCATCATATTTTCTTTTCCAATGATGATTGGTTGCTTTACAATACAGATGTTTTGATTATTTTGCTACCTATTAATTTTTGGTTGGTTAGTGCGTCGATAATCCTTGTGCTATTCTCACTATCACTAGGGTTAATCTATTACTTGAACGAAAAAATAATTAGGAAAACGCTTTCTTAACTATGCTTTTTATAAACGTAATTTTGGGTTTATGTTGATTTCATTCCTATGTTTTGATAGAATTGTAATTAGCTAGTATTATATATTTTCGGAAATAAGGTTCGTTTGTCTCTACCTCACAGCCGTAAACAGTGGGACTAAAGTATTATTATTTTTAAGAGATTATTCTCCTTTTTTTTGAACATATTTTTACTAACAAGAAACAAAAATACAGAAAATGGAGGATTTTTTTAATGGAATGGATTAAAACTTACTTTAAGCTAGAAGAACGTGGTAGTACTTTCTCAACTGAAATTATTGCCGGAGTAACAACTTTCTTAGCAATGGCATACATTTTGCCTGTTAACTCGTTTTTACTAGCTGATGCTGGAATCCCTCTTGGAGGAGTATTCTTTGCAACTGCAGTTGCTGCAGCAATCGCAACATTGGTAATGGGACTTTTAGCTAATTTACCAATTGCTTTAGCTCCAGGAATGGGATTAAATGCATTTTTCACTTTTACTCTAGTATTTGCGTACGGGTTATCGTGGCAAGCTTCGCTTAGCGCTGTATTAATTTCAGGGATATTATTCTTTATAATATCTATTTCCGGGTTAAGAAAAATTATCATTAGTTCAATACCACAGGGACTTAAATATGCTGTTGGTGCAGGAATTGGTTTCTTTATCGCGTTTATCGGATTGGTAAATGCAGGAATCATTGTTTCTAATCCTGGTACTTTAGTTGGATTAGGTGACTTTGGACACCCTGCAGTACTTCTTGCAGTCTTTGGTATCGTATTAGTATTTGTATTATATTCAATGGGTAATAGATTCTCTTTAATCATTTCAATTGTAGTAACTGCTATAGTTGGGGTATTATTAGGACTATTTGGTGTTGATTTGATGCCTGCATTTGCAAATGATGGAACATTTGCTTTATCAGGAATGTTCACTGACGTAGGAAACACATTTGGACAAGCATTCACTGGATTTGGTGAATTATTCAAAAGTCCAGAAGTCTTCACTATTATCTTCACATTATTATTTGTTGATTTCTTCGATACAGCTGGTACATTAATGGCAGTTGGAAACGAAGCAGGATTAATAGATGATGAAGGAGAATTAATAGGTTCTGGAGCAGCTTTAATAGCCGATTCAATTGGTACAATGACTGGTGCGATATTTGGAACTTCAAATGTAACATCTTATGTTGAATCTGTAACAGGAATCGAACAAGGTGCAAGAACTGGATTAAGTAGTGTTGTTGTTGCTTTATTATTCTTAGTTTCTATATTTGCATATCCAGTATTAAGTGTTATTAATGGTGTATATGATCCAGCATTAGACATGTTCTTTAGCCCTGTAACTGCAATGGCATTAGTTCTTGTAGGTACATTAATGGTTAGACAACTTAAAGAAATTGATTGGACAGATAAAGCTATAGTAATTCCAGCATTCTTGACAATCTTATTTATGGTATTAACATACTCAATCGCTACAGGGATCGCAGTTGGATTCATTTTCTTCCCTATCGTGAAAATCGCTGAAGGTAAATGGAAAGAAGTTAATAAAGTAATGTACGCTCTTGCTTTAGTATTCATTCTTACATTTATTCTGTAATTTAATACAAAGAGTGTTTTAAATTAATATATTAGAAAAGAGTAGCTAATTTTAGCTACTCTTTCTTTTTTTTACATAAGGTGTCATTACAACTCTTACA
>CAYVZR010000113.1:0-3119 GCA_964456195.1 uncultured Candidatus Izemoplasmatales bacterium
CGTTTCAAAAGCAATTGCTTTTTCATATAATTTCATTGCGCCAATTGTTGCTGCTAAGCCCTTAATTGTGTGCACTTCAATAACTAAATCTTTGTTGTCTTCTTCTTTAAACATAATGTCTAACCCCTTTTGAAAGTTAGCATAGTCGTTATAGAAAGTGTATAGTATTTCCAGATAAAGTACTGAATCTCCAAACATGTTTTTGATTCCCTCTTTTGTATCTAAGAAATCTAAATTTACACTTTGGCCTTTTTGTGCATTAATTGATATTGTCACAATATCAATATACTTTGATAAGACTGTAAATAGTAATTTCATTTCTACTGGTTTTGTTAAGAAATCATTCATACCAGCGGCTAATGACTTTTTACGTTCGATTTCAAGAGCATGAGCTGTCATTGCTATGATAGGAATATTTCTATATTCGGCATCTTTTTTTCTAATTGCGATTGTTGCTTCCCTACCATTCATAACCGGCATTTGAATATCCATCAAAATTAGTTTATAGTCTTTTTCCTTTTCTTCAAGAATGTCTAATACCTCTTGTCCATTGTTCGCAATTGTTACATCAAATCCTTCTTTGGTTAATAACTCGTTCACAATGCGCTGATTGATTAAGTTATCTTCTGCGAGAATAATGCAGGTTCCAGGTTTTACCAAATCCACTTGATTTGGGTTAGCTGATATCGCTTTTTGTTTTATTTCAGCTTTACTAAACATTGTAATGATTGTATCAAACAAGAAAGATGGATTAATTGGTTTATCTAAGAAGTCAAAAATTTTAACTGCATTTGCTTTTTGAACAATTGTTTCATGATCATATACTGAAATCATTAATAATCTTTTCGCTTTTTTCGCTAATTTTTTAGCATGAATTTGATTGAACAACTCAATTCCATTTAAATCAGGCATTGAATAATCCATAATAATTAAGTCTGGATCATACAACTTATTTTCTAAAATGTTAAATACTTCATCTGGAGTAGACGCAGTTTCTGTTCCAAATCCTAATGAGAAACAAATTTTTCTAATTATTTCTAGAGAAATAATGTTATCATCCACAATTAGAACATCCAAATTACGAAGTACTTCAGGTAAATTTGCATGAGTTTCTTTCTCTCTTATCGCTTCTAGAGGGACATTAAAAGAAAATGTACTTCCCATTTCAGGCGCACTTTCAATAGATAATTTCCCACCCATTATTTTGATTAAGTGACTTGTAATAGCCAATCCTAATCCTGTCCCACCAAATCGTCTTGTAAAAGAAGTATCTGCTTGAGTAAATGGCTTTGTTATTATTTCGATTTGCTCTTGTGTCATTCCAATTCCAGAATCTTCTACTCTAAATACTAAATGAAATTGTTCTTCCACATAATAAGGTTCTATCATTAATACAACTTGGCCTTTTTCCGTAAATTTTATGGCATTAGAAACAATATTAATAAGTATTTGTCCAATTCGCAAGGGATCCCCAAAGAAACGTTGAGGGATGCCTGGTTCGATGCTAAAAAGAAATTCGATATTCTTTTCATTTGCATTCAGTGTTACTACATTTGATAAATTGTATAAAACATCATTTATATTGAATTCAATATTTTCTACTGCCATTTGCTTCGCTTCAATTTTTGAATAATCTAATATATTGTTTATGATACCTAGTAAGTTTACTGCAGAACTTTTTAATCGGTTATTATAATCCCTTTGACGTACTGAAAGTTCCGTATTATCAAGCAAGGTAGATAATCCAATTACAGCACTCATTGGAGTCCTTATCTCATGGGACATATTTGCCAAAAATTCCCCTTTTGCTTGACTTGCTTGAATTGCGATATTTTCCATTGTTTTTGATTTCTTCGTTAACTTTACCAATACTGTACGAGTATGTATTACCCATGACATAAAAGAAAAAATAATGAAAATTGCGATATTTATAATTATTAGAAAAATACGATTTTGGTAAATTGTATTATGAAAAGTTACATAACCATAATTCTCATATGGAGCAACCAATAATAAACGTAATGTAGTATGAACATCTTGATAATTTTCAGGAACTGTCCATCCTGATATGCCAGCTGATATTGCCGCTTGATCTGTTTGTTCCATTTCCATTAATGCATTAGCTACTTTATAAGCTAATTCATCGGATATATGAGACATTTTTGCCAAAGGCCATTCTGGATATAATTGTGTTGATACTAAATAAGTTGAAATAGTTGTCTTTTCATGTAAGACTTCAATCTCATTTAGATCAATTAGACCCTCATTATCCATATGCTCCAATGTACCTGTTCTTACAGTTCCTGCATCAAATGTTCCATCTAATACTTTAAGAACAACATCATCTTGTGATCCCGTAAAAACAACACTTTCAAAATCAGAAAGTGGATTTATATTGTAATCAATTAATTCTTTCAAGGCCATTTGCCATCCTCCAAAAGAACTTTCATCAACTGCTCCAAATTTTTTATCGGTTAAATCACTGTAATCCGAAATACTTGAATTGTCACTTCTTTTAAATATGACACTACCAAATGATGTGGTTTCAATTCCATTATAAAGATATTGCATTGTTACAATTCGACTTACATCGTGTCTTACTTCTAAATCAACATATATGGCTGAATTCACAAGAACAAAATCGACTTCCTCATTTTCAACCATCTCATTCACTTCTTCAAAATCCATAGGTATGATATCAAAAGTATAACCTAACACATTATTATTCAAATAGGCCTCTGTATCACTCCATCGGTTCAATGCTTCTGTTGCACCTTGATTCGATAGAACACCAATTCTAACAACGGTTGGGTCGTTTTCTTCCACATATTCATGGTAATACTGAACACTTACTTCTTCTTCTTTAATAGTAATAAGGAATATCATTCCCGCTACAAAAACACTGAAGAAAAATCCGTATATAATTAATTCTTTAAAAGACAACGATTTTCTCATAGTATACCTCCATAAATAGTTCCCTTGTTTTATTATACCATGTAAAAAGAATATGAAAATAAATTAATGGTTCATTTTTCCACTATCCCTAAATAATAAAAAGAACACACAAATAGAGGTGTTCTTTGGTATAATGGATAATTTTTATGTTGAAATATAAGGTT
>CAYVZR010000114.1:0-3114 GCA_964456195.1 uncultured Candidatus Izemoplasmatales bacterium
CTTTTTTGTTATAATCTACAAAGTGAGAAAAACGGAGGAATATTATGATAATAGATAAACTTAGTGGCTCAAGAGTAAACTTTGAAGTCGCAGTAACAAAAGAACAATTTGAACATGCTTTAGATCATGCTTTCGAAGTTGTTGTTAAAGAAGTAGAAATTAAAGGATTTAGAAAAGGAAAAGCTCCAAGAAATGTATATGAAACTAAATATGGAGTTGAATCACTTTATGAAGAAGCAATCCAACACATATTACAAGACACTTATTATAATGCAATTGTTGAAAATAAATTGGATGTAGTTGCACAACCTAAAATTGATTTAGACATTAACAATATTAAAAGAGGCGAAGATTTTACTTACAAAGTTACAGTAGCTGTTAAACCTGAAGTTAAATTAGGTGAATATTTAGGTACTGAAGTTTCAATCTTAAAACCAGAAGCAAGTGAAACTGAAATTGAAGCTGAAATTAACAAAAAATTAGAACAACACGCTGAAATGATAGTTAAAGAAGAAGGCACTCTTGATAATGGAGACACTGCTGTATTTGATTTCTCAGGAACAGTAGATGGAGAAAAATTTGAAGGCGGAACAGCTGAAAATCATGAATTAGTTATTGGTTCAGGAAGCTTTATTCCAGGATTCGAAGAACAAATGGTTGGAATGAAATCTGAAGAAGAAAAAGACATAGTAGTTACTTTCCCAGAAGAGTACCAAGAAAAATCATTAGCTGGTAAAGAAGCAACATTTGCTTGTAAACTTCATGAAATTAAAACAAGAGAAATACCTGCTTTAAACGAAGATTTCATCGCTGAATTAGATGATGAAACTATAAAAACAGTTGAAGAATTCAAAATCAAAATTAAAGAAGACTTAATTTCACAAAAAGCAAATCAAAACACAAATCATATCAAAACAACAGTAATTCAAAACGCTATTGAAAACTCTGAATTCGAAATTCCAGAAGAAATGATTTTAGAAGAAGCGAACAGAAGCTTAGAACAATCAAAAGCTCAAATCAAACAATATGGTTTAGATTTTGCTACATATCTACAATATATGGGTAAAGACGAAAAAACTTTCTTAGAAGATTTAAAAGTACAAGCTAAAAAAACATTACAAGAACAACTTGTTGTCGAAGCTGTAGGAACTCAAGAAAAATTAGAAGCAACTAAGGAAGAAATGGATGTTAAATACGCGGAAATAGTAGAACAATATAAAGAGCAAAATATTACTTTAGAACAAGCTAAACAAGCTATACCGGAATCAGCAATCAAAGCAGAAATAGTTTATGCAAAAGCAATTGAATTACTAATTGAAAAAGCTAAAGTTAATCAATAATTAAAAAATATAAAAAAACCTATGATATTCTTGTGAAGTATTCGGCAAAATATTAGGTTTTTTTTTCGTTATATGGTAAAATATTATAGTATTAATTCGTATAAAATAAGAGGTGAATAAATGTATAACATAAATAAAATATTCTCAGATAAATTACCAGCAATACCAGTTCGTGGTGTTATTTTTTTGCCAGGATCAGATGTTAGAATTGAAGTAGGTAGATCATTTTCGAAAGAAGCCATAACAGAAGCCGAAAATAATCGTGATGGATATGTAATGTTAGTATTTCAAAAAACCCCAGATATTCAAGAACCTGAATTTCCCGATTTAGTAGATGTAGGATTGCTAGCAAGAGTTTCAGTAAAGATAAAACTACCTAATGGTAATTTTAAAATAAAATTCGAACCACTAGCTAGAGTGCAAATAAATGATTTAATTGCTAAAGAGCCATTTTACTTAGTAGATTTTACATCAATGGTTTTACAAACAGAAAATCTTGATGAAGAGCAAGTTCTTTTAAAAATGGTTACTAAAGAAGTTTTAGAAAATGCTAATTTTCTATTTCGTGATTCAAAAAGAGTATTAAACACTATGAAAGGTGGAGTCACATCAGATAAATTATGTGATTTAGTATCTGCCGAATTACGTATACCAGAAAATGATAGAATTAAATACTTGACTTGCATTTCAATTAATCAAAGATTGCAATATTTATTAGAAGATATTGAAAAACAAAAAACATTACAATCTATTGAGAGTAAAATCAATGAAACTGTAAGAAAATCAGCGGACCAAAATCAAAAAGAATACTATTTGCGCGAAAAAATGCGCGCAATCCAAGAAGAACTTGGGGATTCTAAGCAAGATGATGTTAAAAAGCTAAGAGAACAAATTGAAAAATCAAAAATGCCAGTAAAGGTTATGGAAAAAGCATTAAAAGAGTTAAGAAGATACGAGTATTTAGCTCCAACATCAGCAGAATCTTCTGTGGCTAGAACGTACTTAGAAACACTAATTTTAATACCATGGTCAAAAGAAACTGATGACGAAGAGGATATCAATGTAGCAATTGATAAACTTGAAGAATCACACTATGGGCTTGATAAAGTAAAAGAAAGAATAATTGAATATTTATCAGTAAAAATGTTAACTGGTAAAAATCCTCAAACAATTCTTTGTTTATCTGGACCTCCTGGAGTAGGGAAAACTTCATTAGCTAAATCTATTGCTAATGCTTTAAATCGTAAGTTTGTAAAAACTTCTTTAGGTGGTGTACATGATGAAGCTGAAATTAGGGGTCATAGAAGAACTTATGTGGGAGCTTTACCAGGTCGTATTATTAATGGTATGATTAAATCAAAAGTCACTAATCCAGTTTTCTTAATTGATGAAATTGACAAATTAGTGATGAATGAGAGAAACGATCCATCAAGTGCATTGCTTGAAGTGTTGGATCCAGAACAAAATCAATTTTTTTCTGATCACTATGTTGAGGAAGACTATGATTTATCAAAAGTTATATTTATTACTACTGCTAACTATCTACAAAACATATCAGCACCGCTTAGGGATAGAATGGAAGTAATTGAATTGAGTTCATATACTGAAATTGAAAAGTTCCATATCGCTAGAAATTTCTTAGTAAATAAACAAGTATCAAGTCATGGTTTAGAATCTAACAAATTTGAAATTACAGATTCAGCTATTAAAGCGATAATAAATGATTATACTAGAGAAGCTGGAGTTAGACAGATAGAAAGATTACTTGGTTCAA
>CAYVZR010000115.1:0-3036 GCA_964456195.1 uncultured Candidatus Izemoplasmatales bacterium
TTGTAAAAATATTTTTAGATATATTATAAAAAAAAGCTCGAATTATCGAGCTTTTAATTTGTTTAATTCATCTGCTATTATGTCTTCAACGATAGGTTGGCAAAGACCGCATCCGCTTCCAGCTTCAGTAGCCTGTTTGACAGAAATAAATCTTCGTCTTCCTTCTTGTACTGCTTTTCTTATTTTTCTCTCAGTTACTAATTTACACACACAAACAACACCTTCTTTTTTTGCTAGAGGTTCTTTAAGTTCAGCATATGATTTTCTTTTATCCATTATTATCACCTATTCCGTATAATTTATTGTATAATATTATTATATTAAATCAACTATTTTGAAACAATAATAAGTAAGGACTGATATTATGAACAAGTTTGCCTATGTTACATTTATAATAAGAAATGACTCTTACCTACCAGGAGCTCTAGTTTTCGCTTATGCACTAAGACTTCAAAAAACACAGGCTGATTTGATTTGTATAGTATCAAATAATATTAGTGAACATGCAATAAGTTCGCTAAAACTTTTGTATGATGATGTAATAGTTATTGATGAACTATATGTCCCACACGATAGAAGACAAGAAAGACAAGACCGTCCATTTTTATTCTCGAGATTTAATGCTTTCAGACTTGGGAAAGATGGAGACTTGAATAAAAAATATGAAAAAATAATAATTGCAGATTGTGATTTACTTCCTCTTCAAGGGTACGATAAGTTGTTCGAGCTTAATGCACCTGCGGGGATTATTAATGAGAAAAAAGAGTATTGTATGGATTATGATGATAATGGTAAATATATTATTCCAAATTCGGTATATGTTAATGGAACTTGGAAGTGGCATGATGTCTATAACGATGTTCCACATGGAACATTGATTCCGAAAAATATTACAGATAGAATAAAGGAAGATAAACTAAATATGGGTGTTAACGCCTCTCTTTACCTTTTTAATCCATCATCATCATTTTATGATTCAATTATTAAGGATTTAGAAAATCTTGATATTCAAAAAGAAATCAGCTTATATAACTGGCCAGAAATGCAATATATTACTTTGAAACTTAGTGGCAAATGGACAAACATGGATCTAAAATATTCTTCGTTTAATGGATATCCAGATATTGAATATTTGAATGGAATTCATTTTGCAGGACTTAAACCCTGGAACATGAAAAATAATTCAGTAAAATCATTTGGGAAGTTTGACGATTACAAATTATGGTATTACACATATAAGAAAATGTGCAATGAGATTGATGGAATTTTATCAAACACAAAGTTAAAGAAATTATATAATAAAATAGTCATTATGACGGAAGATGAGAAGTATCAATTTTACAAAACTTACATATCTCATCTATCACACTTTTTTAAGTAAAATAGTCTATTGCTTTTAGACTATTTTTTTTGTTTCTTAATTACCTTGACAGATAGAGTAATGTTTGATAAATTAGTATGTGTGATAGAGTAATTTATAGGAGTTGAACAGATATGAGAAAAACCACATTAGGAGAATTAATTGCAAACGCAGTTTCTCACGGAATCGGAGCAATTCTCGCAATCGCTGCTTTAGTGTTATTGCTTTTAAAATCAGATACAACGGTAGAAATATTATCAAGTTTAGTATACGGAATTTCATTGATAGTTCTATATATGTCAAGTACATTATTACATTCGTTTCCAGATAAAATGAAAACTGTTATTTCGGTTTTTAGGAGATTTGATCATTCTAGTATTTTTATTTTGATTGCTGGAACTTATACACCATTTCTTGTTTTACTTATAGGTACTAAAGAAGCATATTTATTATTGATAGGATTATGGGTACTAACTTTAATTGGAATTATTTTAAAATCAATTTGTGTTGATAAGTACATGGGAGTTTCATTATTTATATACTTATTGATGGGTTGGAGTATCATTTTTCTGTCTACAGATATATTTGAAGGATTAGGAAATCAAGTTTTATTGTTAGTAATAGGTGGAGTTTTATATACAATTGGAGTAGCATTTTATATCTCGAAATTCAAATACAGTCATCTTGTTTGGCATCTATTTGTTCTTGGAGGAAGTGCATTTCACTTTGTATGTGTGTACGGATATATACTTTGATAAGTAGAAGTGATTATGGAAAAATATGCTATAGTTATTGATAGTTGTGTATATTTACTGGACGAGGAAATTGAAAAGTTCGGTATAAAAAGAGTTAGTTTAAATATAATTGATGGGCATGAGAGCTTTAAAGAAGCTGATGTGACAAATGAGTATGTTTTTGATAGATTAGATAATGGTCATAAACTTACTACAAGTCAACCTTCTCCAGGAGAGTTCCTAAAAGTATATGAAGAATTTTTAGATATGGGTTATGAAAAAATATTCGTTATTTGTTTTAGTAAACCATTGAGTGGAACATATCAATCAGCAATTATAGCTGGAAAAATGTTGGATGTTCCTGAATCAGTACATGTGTTTGATACGAATCTTGCAGCATTTGGGAATGAAATGCTTGTATTTAAACTTATTGAATTGATTGAACAAAAGAAGTCATTTGAAGAAATTATCAAGAAAATTGATTCGCTGTCTAAAGTATCAAATCTGATATTTATAATTGAGAATCTTACTGGTTTACTTAGATCGGGTAGACTTTCACGAACTAAAGCAGCAATTGGGACAGTTCTAAGGATTAAACCTTTAATTCAAATGAAAGATGGATACTTAGATTTATTTAAATCAGCTAGAACACATAAAAAAGTTATAGGAGAAATCATTTTGAGAGTAAAAGAATCTACAAAAAACTTTAATACAATTTTTGTTAGAATCTTATCTCATAATTCAAATGAACAGGCAAAAGCTCTGCGAGATGAACTTGAAAGGGTATTTAAGAATATAAAGATAACATATACTGAAAATTTGGGTCCGATATTCTGTTTGCATCTTGGTAAAAAAGGATATGGGCTTTCATGGTGTGGAGAATAAAAAGGAGATGGATTTATGAAAAAATATGGAATAGTAACGGATAGTACAGTTTATTTG
>CAYVZR010000116.1:0-2931 GCA_964456195.1 uncultured Candidatus Izemoplasmatales bacterium
CACCAAATCCTTCACCAGTTTTTTCTTTTAATTCCATTTGGAATTTAATATACCAGTATAAACCATATATACCAAGTGTTACAATCGTTAAAATAACCATAGTTATAATATTTCTATTTGTCATAATTAACACCTCCTTTTAACTATTCTACCATAAATGTATATTCATTTACTACATATTTATGCTATGGTTAACCATTTACTACATTTCATCAATGTGTCATTTTTTGATAAACACTTTGATAATTATACTGTATAATTCTATAACAGTTGTTATTATATGACTTCTATTTATCTATTTTTGTAATATTTATGTTGATTTTATTAAATTTAAATGCTAAAATAGTTTTATATTAAAACAATCGTTATCAATGGAAACTAGGAGGTACTTATGAGTAGAAAAGCAATTGTAAGTAAGAATCAAATTATTCAAGCAGCTTTTGATATTGCAAAAGTTAGTGGTAAAAACAGTATTACCATAAGAGGTATTGGGACAATGCTAGGAATATCCACAGCTCCAATATATACACAGTACAAAAGTATAGATGCCATTATGGAGGATTTAATTACTTTTGTTAATTCAAAAGTACACGAAAGCACATTAAAAGAAAGATCTATTAATGCTTTTTTAAATTTAGGTGTTGGTTACTTAGATTTCGTTATTGAAAATACCATAATCTTTAATGATTTTTTCCTAACAATGGGCAACTCTATACTTGATTCAAATATAGATAATGATTTATATTTAGAACAAGTAAAAAAGAATCCCTTTATGAGTGATTTTAGTAATGATCAATTAAAATCAATTCTATATGATATGAGTGTTTACACCTATGGTTTAGCTGCTATGATTTGTACTAAGACAGATGTAAAGCATGAACTTAGACATTATCAAGATATGCTTGAAAAAACTGGAAATAAATTGATAAGTTACCATTTGTATAGTAGTGGGAAGTATGAATCAGTAATAAATAAAATATTAGATGAATTTAGTAAACATATAGATATAAGGGAGGTTTTAAAACTATGAGAATACTAGTTTTAAATGGTATCCCAAAAGATGAAAAGTATAGTGCTTATGAACAAGCAATCGAAAAATCAGTAATTGAAAATACATCACACGAAATTGAATATTTTAGACTAAGAGATATGGATATCAAGTATTGTACAGGGTGTTGGTCTTGTTGGCTTAAGACCCCTGGTTTATGCTCTATCAAGGATGATTATGAGCAAATCTTTAGTCGTATTCCAAATACTGATAAAATTCTATACATTTCACCTGTGATTTTAGGATATGAATCGTCACTTATAAAAAAATGTAAAGACAGAAGTATTGGAACATCTATCCCATATATAACTTTTTATAAAGGAGAACAACACCACCTACAAAGATATGAGAAAAATCCAGATGTTAGTGTTTTGTTAATTACCGATGACGATACAATCCAAGAAGATATCGACTTAATTAAATCAACTTACTTTAGGAATGCTTTAAATTCAAGAAAAGAAGATATATCTCATTTTAATACAATTAACAATGTAGGAGGTGTAACTGATGTCTTTAATCGTTTATAACGGAAGTCCTAGAGGAGAAAGAGGTAATTCGAAAATAATTTCAGAATGGTTTTTACAAGGATATGGTATTGATAATGTAGAAACAAGATTTTTAAATAAAGGAAAAGAACACATGTCTTATGCCAGTGAAATGAATAAATATGATCAAGTACTAATGGTATTCCCATTATATGTAGATGGGATGCCCGGCCAAGTCAAACATTTTTTCGAATGTATATCAAATTACAAAAATCAACTTAAAAATAAACAAATAACTTATATTATCCATTCTGGTTTTAGTGATGGAATTCAAAGCAAATCCTTAGAACAATATCTTAATAGATTTTCTAATATCATGGGATTTAATAATTTTGGAATAGTTATCATCCCTGGTAGTGAAGGGTTTAGACATATGCCTCCATCAATGACGAAGAAAAAAAGCATGGCTGTATCTAGATTAGGAGAAAACTATAAATTAAATGAATCGTATAACAAAGAAGATATACTATTCTTATTCGGAAAAGAAAAGACTTCAAAATTCGGAATATTCTTATATAGAATTTTTCATTTATTAGGTTTAACTAAAATGTTTTGGAATTCACAGCTTAAAAAGAATAATGCATATAAAAATGTATTAGATGCCCCATATCGAAACAAACCTACTCCAATTACTACTACTGCATTTATCAAAAACTATAAATAATATATAAGGAGGATTGTACTATGTATTTAGAGACAAAACGTTTAAAGCTTGAAAAATTTCAAGTTGGTGATGAAAAATTACTGTTTGATCTTGATAGTAATCCCAATATACTTAAATTTGTTGGGGGAGAAAGAGCAAGTATTGAAATTTATCGTGAGACAATAAAGAACTATTTAGATTTCTATTCTTTAGAAAAAGATTGTGGGTTTTTCAAAGTGTTTTACAAAGACACAAATGAATTTATTGGATGGTATCATCTTAGACCTGAGCAAGACAAACCAGATGATTTTTCCTTGCTTGAACTTGGATATCGATTAAAAGAAGAGTATTGGGGGAAAGGATTAGCTACTGAAGGAAGCGAAGCACTACTTAAAAAAGCATTCACAGATCTTCATGTAGATGCAGTTAGTGCAATGGCATACCATGAAAACAAAGCATCTTTTAGAATCATGGACAAGATAGGTATGTCTTTTAAAAATGAGCACCTATTTATGGGCTTATACTTACTATATAGATATATGATTACTAAAGAAGAATATTGTAAAAAATAATTATAAATGCAATAAAAAAAGAGGCATAATAGATGTTTAAATCTAGTATGTCTTTTCAATATTATTTAAAAGAAAGGAAGTGATATTGTTTATAAAACAATTTATCTAAAGAGTTAAGGGTAT
>CAYVZR010000117.1:0-2840 GCA_964456195.1 uncultured Candidatus Izemoplasmatales bacterium
ATTTGAGAAGACATTTAAATACGTTTTAGATAATGATTTATTGTCAGATAAATATTCTCTTAATGTAAACTTCCCTAGAGAAAGTCAAGGGGTATCTAAAGGAATCAAGTTCACAGAATTGTTTTTCCAAAAGTATGTTTACAATCCTGAAATAAATAATGATAAATATCTTCCTAATAGAACATTAATAAGAACTGAAGTATTACCTCTTGATTCTGATGCATTTGCAATTAGGAATGGGTATACATCTATTTCTAAACTAAGTAACAAATAAAATCTACATTATTGTAGATTTTTTTATTACAATATATTGCAAATATAAATACTTTAACAATATAAAGTGATAGCGATTACATCAAACTGCTAGTTTTGTTTTGAGGTTATAATAAATATTTGTTATAATGAAAATTGAAGAGTGAATTTTACTTTAAAAGGAGTAGATTATATGAAAAAATTATTATCAGGAAATGAAGCTATAGCAAGAGGTGTTTATGAAGCTTCTGTTCATTTTGCTTCTGCATATCCTGGAACACCAAGTACTGAAATATTACAAAATATATCAACTTATGAAGGAATAATTGCAGAGTGGGCATCGAATGAAAAAGTTGCACTTGAAACAGTTATTGGAGCAAGTATTGCAGGTGGTAGAAGTTTTGCTTCAATGAAACATGTTGGATTAAACGTGGCCGCAGATCCTTTATTCACATTTTCTTATACCGGCGTTACTGGTGGCTGTGTTTTAGTGACAGCTGATGAACCTGGAATGCATTCAAGTCAGAACGAACAGGACAATAGGAACTATGCAAAGTTTGCAAAGATTCCGATGTTAGAACCTTCAAATAGCCAAGAATCAAAAGATATGATAGTTGATGCTTATGAACTAAGCGAGAAATACGATAGTGTTGTTCTTTTACGTATGACTACTAGAGTTTGTCACTCAAAAGGAATGGTTGAACTTGGTGAGAAGAAAGATGTAAAAGTAATACCTTATGAAAAGAACTTTGGAAAATATGTTGCTGTACCAGCGATTGGTAGACAACTGAGACACAAAGTTGAAGATAGAACAAATAAATTAAAAGAATATACTGAAACATCTAAATGGAATTATGAAGTTGATAATAAATCTAAAACTGGGGTAATTGCATCTGGTATTAGTTATCAATATGCCTTAGAAGCTTTTGGAGATACAGTATCATACCTAAAATTAGGATTTACAAATCCTCTTCCAGCTAATCTCATATCTGATTTCTGTGATAAACACGAAAAGGTATATGTGATAGAAGAAAACGATCCTTACATTGAAGAATTTATTAAGATATTAGGTAAAGAATGTATTGGGAAAGATCTATTCCCATATTATGGAGAAATGACTCCTGACGTTATAAAAAAATATGCTTTAAGTCAAAACCTTGAAGGAATTAAACTTGATGAAAATTTTTTTGTAGGAAGACCACCAACATTTTGTAGTGGTTGTCCACATAGAGGATTCTTCTATGAACTTGGTAAAAAACGTAAAAAGATTATTGTTGCTGGAGATATTGGGTGCTACAGTTTAGCTGTTGGAGAACCTTATAATATGATGGATTGGATAATATGCATGGGGGCATCTATAAGTAGTGGACATGGCGCTCAAAAAATTCTTGATTTAGATAAGGATAATCCAAGAAGAATAGTATCAATTCTAGGTGATTCAACTTTCTTCCATACTGGTATAAACTCACTAATTAATACAGTCTGGAATGGTGGAAATACTATCAATGTAATATTGGATAATAGAACAACAGGTATGACAGGGCAACAAGATAACCCAGGAACAGGGTATAGATTACAAGGCGAAGTATCTAATGTTTTAGATATTGAAGCAATGGTAAAAGCCATAGGTATTAAACATGTTAGAAAAATAAACCCGAACGATTTAAAACTTGTTAGAGAAACTATTAACTGGGCATTAGAATTAGACGAAGCTTCAGTAATTATTACAAACTGGCCTTGTGTTCTTAAAAAGAAATATAGAGAAGAAGATTACGAATCATATAATGATATGTGGAAGACAAAAGATGTCGTTATTGAAGACAAATGCACAGGATGTAAAGCATGTCTTAGAAGCGGATGTCCTTCGTTGATATTTAATGCAGAAACTAAGAAAACTAGTATTGATCCTAATACTTGTGTCGGTTGTGATATTTGTTTACAAATTTGTCCTTTTGATGCAATTGTAAAGGAGGGAACTCATGAGTAATTCAATTAAGTTTGTTGGAGTAGGCGGACAAGGAACGATTTTAGCCGCAAAGATTACTTGCAATGTATTATTAAAAGCAGGATATGATGTCAAAATGAGTGAAATTCACGGTATGAGCCAAAGAAATGGTAGTGTATCCTCTGAAGTTAGATATGGGGATAAAGTATACTCTCCAGTAATTGAAAAAGGTCATGCTGATTACTTAATATCATTCGAACAAATGGAAGCATCTCGTAATATCAATTATCTTAAAAAAGAAGGTATATTAATCGTAAATGATCATAAAGTAAACTCAATGGTAACTTTAAATGGCAAGGTAGAATATCCTAAAGAGATTTTAGAAAAATTGAATAGTTTAGTGAAAACATATTCATTAAATGCATCAGAAATAGCTTTAGAACTAGGAAACGTAAAAGTTGTCAATTTGATTATGCTCGGAGCATTATCAAAATTATTAAAAACAAAATCATTAAATTGGATTGAAGCAATTAAAGAGAGTGTAAAGCCTCAATTTCTAGATATTAATTTGAAGGCATTTGAAATAGGTGCAAGTCAAGTAAAACAATAATAGTGCCTCCTATAAAAAAGCTATCACTCATGG
>CAYVZR010000118.1:0-2809 GCA_964456195.1 uncultured Candidatus Izemoplasmatales bacterium
GAGTAAATAAAAAAGCCGATAAACGGCTTAAATAAGATGTAGATGGTGGCTCCGAGCGGAATTGAACCATCGACACATGGATTTTCAATCCAAAACTGCACCAAAAAAGAGACATTTCAGTCTCTTTTTGCTTATCAAAAATAAGTAATACGACTCTTTTTAACGCTTTTTAGTTCAACTAATTATTATATGCATTTGTTATTTTAATTCACAATTCAATTTTCTAAAGAGAATAAATCAACATTTGTTAAGATAACAATTTTGTCCCCTTGTAATGTCCATATTTGATTTCCCAAAAACATTACTATCTTAATTTCTTCAACGATATTACCTTCATAATCCATTTTCAGTAAAAGTGATTGTCTATAATCTGGATAATCTTCAGTATATGGTGTAGCACTCAAATAGATATAATCTTCATCGTGAGCAAAGTGAGCAGATGAAGAATATTGTTCTTGCAAGTCTTTAATTACATTTCCTTTACTATCAACAACAAGGATATGAAAAGGGCTCATACTTGCCCAATTCTCAACATAATCATAGGTTTGTGGATGACTAATTAAGTATAAGTCATCATCTATTGATATAATATCCCCAACAGGATTCAGATTATCAGTATTCCATATTTCTTCATTTGTTTTTGTTACTTCAATTACAGTGATAGGACCACGAAATCCTTCTACAGCACTTACTGCTCTTGACATAATAAATGTGTTCCTATCAGTTACACCATACAATTCTCCAGGTAATGAGTATTCATCAATAATATTACCATTCAAATCAATTTCAACAATTAACTCTTCATAAGTATTAGACGCATCAAGATATATCATTTCATCTTTAATGATTAATCCATTGATTTCTTGATATATGACATTCCACAAAGATACCCCTGAATTATCTATATAATGAAGTTTTCTCGATATATTTAGGTCTAATAATGACACATCTTCATCTTCAATAATGCATTCAAAAAATAACTTGTCTCCATTTTCAAAAAGATATAATGTATTACTCGAGCTTGTAGGACGCACATAAATCTCAGTATCTATTATTCCTTCAGAATCTGCTGTATAGATTGTATTCCTATCTTGAAAAATGACTTCACCATCATTTTCTGAAATTACACTAACAAAATCTTCAACATATTGTGTCCATAAAACATTTCCATTAATATCTCTTCGTTCTAGTAATGAATCTTGAGTTAAAAAGTACCCATCTTCTATTACATCAACTTCAAAACTATCATCTTCAATCACGCTATATATTTCTTCACCTTTATCGTTTACATGAACAAAACGATATGTTCTAGTATCTAGAATATGGTATGAAAACAAAAAAGCTTTATCTTGTATTGCGTAAGCATCTATACCAAATATTGATTCAAACTCATACAAGACTTCAACTGAGTTAATATCAAATTTGATCAACTCATATTTGTCTACAATAGGTAAATCATATCTATATGGTTTACGCAAAGCAAAATAACTACCATCACTTGTATGTATTGGATATATTTTTCTCTGTTTCAAACTATGAATATAAATAGATGTTAAGTCATTTACACTTAAAATTTCTGTTCCATCTTGCTCAAATATCCCTGTTGTACAATTTCTTACACCAAAACAATATCTAACCAATAATAAATCATCATGGATATCTTTTATATCCCAAAAACTTCTATAAACTTCTAACTTCCACAATATATTATAATCATAATCAAGTATTGCCAAAGACTTATGAGTATAGGCAGAAACTCCAATATCAGCATCATAATATTCAATAGCAATTACATTTTTTAATTCCTTATACCCGAAAATATAGTAATTTGAAAAAATGGATAACATTTCACTACTTACTTCCAATTCTTCAATATTAATTGTGTATTGATTCATATCCCATTTTGCATATAAGGTGAAATTACTTGAAACCTGTTTGGAAAAATCGTAAGTCACAGCAAAATCATTGTCAGTATACCATCCATCAAATATATATCCTTCTCTTTGGATAGCTGGACTGTCAATATCTTTCAAATAATCTAGAGTGATGTCTTCTACTCCACTTCCACCATTTTCTTCAAAGCTAATTGTGTATTGATTTATCTCCCATTTGGCATATAGGGTGAAATTATTTGAAACTGGTTTGGAAAAATCGTAAGGCACAGTGAAGTTATTGTCAGTATACCACCCTAAAAAATCATGTCCCTCTTTTAAAGATCTTTCTGGTTCAATCACAAAATTCCCTTCAGATACTGATATTGTTTCAACCATAGATCCCTCATCAGTATCAAAACCCACATTATAAGACTGAGTGCAACCACTTAAAAACAGCATAAAAAACAGGATTGTTATAAATGCTGTAACTTTAATTTTTTCTTTCATAGATATCACTGTCCCTAATTATTATCTTCAACTTAATTATACTTTATTCAATCAAAAGTTCAACAACAAAAATAATAAGGAATTATATATATTTTATATCAAAATCAATATCAAATTCTATATGATGCATTTAAAACAGTCTTGTGTTCCTGCATATCACTAGTTGCTCTTATTTATGATACTACTCACGTTATTAAATCTTAATAAAAAATGAAATTGTGCATGCTTTTCGCTTGTCCATGTGTCGACACAAGAAAATGTAACATGATATAATTGTAAATAAAAAAGCCCTAAAAGGGCTTAGATAAATTGTAGATGATGGCTCCGGGAAGAATTGAACCTTCGACACATGGATTTTCAATCCAAAACTGCTACAAAAAAGAGACAAAAATGTCTCTTTTTTGTATTTATATTGTAGTAAATTTTCA
>CAYVZR010000119.1:0-2689 GCA_964456195.1 uncultured Candidatus Izemoplasmatales bacterium
AGGGAGATTAGTCTATGAATTAAGATAGAGATTTGTATAACAAAAGTAATACAATATGCATCAGACTCAGTCGTAAGGATCTTCAAAAACTTGAATATTTAAGAATAAAACTTGATGTCGGAGATCACTCAAAGCTGATTAGACTACTAATAGAAAATGAATTCAAAAAGATGTAACATTAAAAAATCCCAATCTAATTTAGATTTGGGATTTTTATTTTATTTTTTATATACCAAGTGAACACTGTTTCCATATTGATTACTACTTACAAGTGTCAAGTTTTTCATTTCTTTGCTTTTAAGGAACAATGGAATTCCATCCCCAATTATGTGAGGGACTACATGTATTTGAAATTCATCAATTAGATTTTCATTCATAAAACTTTGAATAACTTTAGCTCCTCCAAATAACCAGATAAGTCCTTCTTCATTTTTTACAATTGATTTAATATCTTCGTTTGTGAAAATGATACTTTCATCGTTACTAGTTAATTCCTTCGAGGTTAAAACATAAACTTTCTTCCCTTTAAAAGGTATCCCTCCAAATCCTAACATAACTTCATATGTCGTTCTACCCATAATCAAAACATCTACATCACTAACAAACTTATTAAATTCATCTGTAAACGTAGATTCCATTTTGTCTAAAAAATCAACACTACCATCTTTTCTTGCGATGTAACCATCTAAAGAAACGGCTAATTGAAGAGTAACATAACTCATTATAAATCTCCTCCTTTATTACTTTCATTATATATTTATTTTTTTCGAACTACAAACATATGATACTCACAATTTGCTTCGAGATAATTTACATAGCCATCTTTAAGTATCAAGAAATCATTTGGAAATTTTGATATTATCGACTTTAGATAGTCTTCAACCTTTTTAGATTTCAAGAGAAGGTTACAAAGAACACTCCCGGTTTTCATTTCATCTAAAATTTTGATCAAGAAATTACTTTCTTTTTCTCTATCCTTCTTATAAAAATGGAACATCGAATCAAGAAAAATAATGTTATATTGATTAATATATTTATAAGTGTGAACACTCCCGCTACTTACAATTGGTATTGTTGAAGTAGGGGCTTCTTGGGTAGAGCGAACTATCGTTCGCTAATTTATCAAGCTATTAAGGTTGTCCCATCCTCTATTATGCTATTATAATGTAGTTTTCTGATTTTCTCCTTTCAAAGTCTTACCTAATAATATTATACCAAATATTTCTAATAGGGCAAAATGCAGAAAACGCTATATTTTCGAAAATCTTATAATTTCTGAACCAGAAATTATACCTATTCATCTCCCACTTACCATATCCTATTAACATGTTTGAAGAAGGAGTTTTCTAGGTATTACTAGATAAATGTCCTCTACTAATCCGACAACATTCAATTTTAATTTCTTTGCTTCAAACAACATATTTTCAATACCTACACTAGATATGTCGATGCCTGTAACACTATATTCTAGTTTTGCAAGTTCTAAACTGTCTCTCCCTTGCCCACATCCTAAATCAAGTAGTGTCCCTTTGTCTTCATACTTTTCAAAAAAAGCTAACATTCCTTTATATGCACTACCAAAATATTTAATCTCTTTGTAATATTTATCATAACTAGCCAAACAATATCACTCCCACTCTTAATCAACTTACTAATTGTTTTGGTTCAATACTATCCAATACTTATATATTAAATTTTAACATGAATACAAGACCAATCAAAGAATATTGCAGTACTATATACATCTAAATATAGCAAAAAAAAGCAACTAAATTTAATTTAATTTAGTTGTAATGTCCTTATAATGGCAGGGGCGGAGAGGATCGAACTCCTGTAGACGGTGTTGGAGACTTAAAATACACCTTAGAAGTGAGTTCTTCAAGGAAGAGCTTTTTCTTTTATAATGATAGTAGTATACTAAAAGTGTAAGGAGGAATCTAGATGAAAAATATACTATTATCACTCGTTTTTGTTTTCCTACTTAGTGCTTGTAGATCAAGCACATACTTTATTATTAGTGATGACACTGTTGATGGATACTACATATATCAGAAAGAACAAAGTGGATTATTCTGCAACAGTTATTGGGAGGATATCTACTACAGCGGAGAAAACTATAACTACGGATACCGCTCTAAAGGATGTGGTGCAGATATGTCATACTTTATTAAACATACTACTACAGAGTATATATATTTACGTGATGCACTTGATCAAGGCTTAATTACTATCGAATCACTAATTCCTCAATTAATGGAGTTAGAACGTAATCCAGAGGAATTTTCATCTGACGAGGCTGATTACTACTGGCTTGACTTTCATATTGACGGACAAGTTGTATATGCCTATGCTGGAGGTGAATGTGACCAATCTGGAAATGAAACATTCATTATCAATGGTACAACATACACATATAGTGCAAGTGGCTGTCTAAAAGACAATATTCTATTCATGCGAATAGAAGGGAATAATACTCCAGTGATTAACTTGTTGAATGATGGAACAATTAATGGTGAGTATCTTATTCCATTGTTAAACGAACAGTCAGACTAAATACATGGAAATAATAGTTTATACATTGTTTTCTCTATAACTAAAAAAAAGTAACTAAACCCATTATAGATTTAGTTGCTGAAAGTTCATAATGGCAGGGGCGGAGAGGATCGAACTCCCGTAGACGGTGTTGGAG
>CAYVZR010000120.1:0-2667 GCA_964456195.1 uncultured Candidatus Izemoplasmatales bacterium
TCTACTAAAGGTATTATTGCTATATCTAAATCTAGTGATGCTGTCTTATAAGGATGTCCACCGAAATCTATCCAATCGTGGTGTTCATAATCTATTCCTTTAAGTGTTCCATCAAACTTAGTACCTTGTATTACTAATCTTATATTCTCATACTTATCAAAAACTCTTTTGAGTGGTTCTTTTATAGAGTGCCAATCTATATAATGAGTAGCTCCACCAGTCCACCCTATTCTTATTTCTCTGTGTTCTTTAAAGTTCCACTTCTTCCAATGTTTTAAATCTATTGCATTATCTAATACTGCTGTCTTCTTAGCTCCTATCTTCTTCATAACTTTAGCTAGATACTCTGTGGTTACAGTTACTAGGTCAGCATTCTTAATCATATCAATATTATGTTCAGATTCTTTTATATTCTTTTTTAAATCAAATCCACTCTTACCATCTTCCCATAGTTTCTTTCCTTCATGTGTTGCTTCTTTTAATCCGAATACTCTATAGCCATCTGCGTAAGGAGACATATTTAATATGTCATCATCAAAATCCACGACAATTTTAGCCTTAGTTAATTGCTTATCTATAATCATTTTCATCAACTTGTAGTGCTGTTGTCTGAATATAATCACATCTGCTCCACCTACTAGGTCTAATAACTCTGCTCCATCAGCAGCTTTTTTAAAAAATATTACTTCTACACCGTCTATACCCAAATCATCTATTGCCTTATAAGGATTATTTATCCTATAACCAGAGCAACCATCTACCCCTACTGGTGCTACTAGAATGTTTAAATGTTCCATAGTTTTATTTTAATAAGTTTTTACTGCAAATTCTGGATGCATTTTTTGTAACTTCTTATCCATTGCTACTCTACCCCAATACTCAGGGTTTGAAAAATATACTATTGAAGGTATACTATAAACTTTTCTTCTATACTTTGTATTATGTGGATTTAAGTTAGCAAACTTTCTATACTTCTCTGGATTGTCTGCTATGTATTTCTTTGCTGCTACTTGACCTTCCTTTATATCATCTAGCATTTTCATGGCATCATCTACTTTGACATCTTTTAAAAAATCTAATCCCATAGTTTTATTATAAATTGTTTGTTGAGATGGGAGACTTTAATCTCCCACCCCTATAAAAAATCTATTTAGTTGTAATAATTCTAGCTTGTAGTTAATTCAGTAATCTTACCAGAACCAGCTTCATTAAGCGATTCAAGTGTAAGTTCTGTTTCAAGTAAGCCTTTTGGACCACCACCAGCATTAGGTAGTTCTGTGTGAGCTACTGGTCTTAATGTAGCTACTTTCCAAAGGTCATTCTGTAGACAAGCAACCACCGAAGTAGTCATGTATCTATCAAGTATAATTCTTTGTAGTCCGAAGTCTGATTCGTAAACATCAACACTATTGATTAATCTCTTGTCTTCACCTGAGATATTTCTTTGGTTTGATGTACTAAATGCAGAAATCTTCCGTTTTTGCCATCCGTTTGCGTATGTAGTATCTGGATTACCACCTTCATCATAAATAGTCTGTAGTAAGTTGTTGTAAACTGTTTCAGATAAATCCTCTGTAGTTGTAGCACTTGCACCTGTATTTACATTAGTAGTGATAAAAGATAATACACCTTTTAATGTTCTTGCTGTTGCTGAATCGCCTGAGTTAGCTGTTCCGTTTACTAAAGCGTATTCAATGTCTCTAGCTAATTCTTTCATAGCTTTAGCCATTTGATAGTTATACTCACTTGGTCTTCCAGCACTGTCAACAGCCTGTTGAGTGTTAGAGATTCTCCAAGATTTTCTTAAGATTTGAGTATAATTTCCTGTTCTAGTTGTGAAGTCAATTTCGTCTGCATCTTCGTCTGAACCTTCAACGTTTGAGTTTGCAGCTGCGTCAGACAATGTGTCTGTTTGCCATTCGTGATATGTTCCCTTAGCAGAAGTTTTTCCAAAACTTGAAAGCATTGGAGTTTCTGTAGGCGATATATCTGTTATGATATCAGTTAAATCTTCACGATTACCGATAGCACGGTATGTTCTAAATACTGAGTCTGCCATATAATTTGTCTTATTGGTTAATCACCAATATGGCAATCAACCTTATTTTTTAAGTCTGCTACTAATGACATCAGCCCAATCTTCTACTTTACCAGTTTCCCTTGCCGTCTTTAATGCAGCTTCTGAATTTTTCTTTTCTTCATCAGTTGCGACTGCAGAACGATTACCAGTAGGAATTGCATCCTTATTTGAATCTTCTTCTTCTTTAAGTTTTTCAATATATGCTTTTACCATAGGATTTTGTAGGGCATCTTCATTAGTTACTCCTTCTGCTTTGGCAATACTTATAGCAGCTTTGATAGCATCAGGACTTAATTCCCTGTGTGCTAAAGTGAACTCTATTGCTTTAAGTTGTTCCTTTAAAGCGAATCCTTCCTTGCTTGTATCTACCTTGACTTCTGGAGCTTTTTCTGTTTCTATATTATCAAGTTTTGCTTGAAGATTATCTCTCTCTTCTTCTAGCTTTGCTGCCTTTTCTTGTGCAGCTTTCTTTTGATAAAACAGAGTCATTTCATTTTTATCAGTTTTGTCTGTGTCTTCATTTTTTTCATCTGTAGTTTTGTCTACAACCTCTTCTAAGTTTGGGTCTACTTTTTTGTCTTCTTCGG
>CAYVZR010000121.1:0-2573 GCA_964456195.1 uncultured Candidatus Izemoplasmatales bacterium
AACATCGTATAAATAGTATCCTAATTCTTCAACAATCTCTTTAAATCTAATCTTTAATTTTTCCATGTGCACACTCTCCTTTTAACAAAAAAAAGGGTGGGTTTCGACCCACTCTCTAACTCATATGCATTTGTATTTTATCATATAAAAAAAAATAAATCAAGTATCTTAAATATTATTTAAATAATACATTATTATGCTGCCTGCAACTCCAACATTTAGACTCTCTACTTCTGTTGTTTTAATAGTAATATTTTTATATGTTTTTCCTAGCAATTCTTTTGAAACTCCTTGCCCCTCATTTCCTAAAACAACAGCAATCTTTTTACTTGGTTTCACAGTACTAAGTTCTTCACCATTCATTGAAGTCCCATACACTTGATATTCAGGATTACTTTCAATGAATTCTATGGTCTTCATTTCTAAAAAACTCAAATTAAAAATTGCTCCTTGAGTAGCTCTAATTACTTTATCATTATAGATATCAACCGTGTTATCTAGGATGATAGTTTTGAAACTAAAAGCTAGTGCACTTCTTAGAAGAGTCCCTAAGTTCCCGGGGTCTTGGATACCCTCTAGGACTAATATTTTATCTGCTAAATCGGTGTTTTTTAGCTTATTGCAGACACAAAGAACGTCTTGTGGAGCTTTTGTTTTAGCCATTTTAGCTAAAACTTGGGTAGTAACATAATGAACATTGTCACCTTTTATAGTTCTATCTTTAGTGAAAATATATTTTATGATGTCATGATTATTTGCTTCTTCATATAAATGATACCCTTCAATGATAAAAAGATTTAACATATCACGGTATTTCTTTTGATGCAATTTTACAGTATCTTTTACTAAAGAATTGTTCACACTTGTGATTTCCATAAAATCACCTCCTAAATCATTATACCACAAAAAAGAGAGTCAAATTAATGACTCTTTAATTTATTCTGTAGCTCCGGTCCATCCTTCAATACCATTTGTTAAATTATAGATTTCTACAAATCCTTCTTTAACTAATATTTTAGAAGCAGAAACACTTCTATTCCCACTATTACACATAATTACTACAGGAATATCTTTATCAAGTTTTCCTAATAAAGAGTAATCATCTTCAAAAATATAAAAATCAAGATTGATATTAAATCCTGGAATCCTGCTAGTGTAGAATTCATCACTTGTTCTTACATCAATAAATTGATATTCATCATAGTGATTATCCAGTAAATCAGTTAATTCTTCATTTGATATATTTGTATATCCCTTAGAACAAGCTGATAGAGATAAAACTAAAACTAGTGTAGCAAGTATTACTAAAATCTTTTTCATCATGTTTTCACCTCTATATTATTATAGTTAAAATATAGTTCGTATGCAAATGAAATGTTTACCTATTTAGTAATTTCTAAAAACAGTTCAATATCTTCTTTGATAACTTCTAAAGATGTTCTCCAGAAATCTTGATTAGTAATATCAATATTAGCAAGTTTAGCAACATCTTCAACGCTCATTTTACCGGTTGCTCTAAGTAAAGCATCATATTTATCAGTGAATTTTTGTCCTTCTTGTTGATAAATACCATATAATCCTTTAGCAAATAATAATCCGAAAGCATATGGCCAATTATAAAAACTTAGCCCTCCACTATAATAGTGAGGTTTCCATACCCACATGTATGGGTGTAAGAAGTTAGGATCAAGTCCATCCCCATAGGCTTCTGTTTGTGCTTCTAACATTAATTCTTTTAATTTATTTTCATCTAAATAGTTTGTTTTTTGTTGATCAAAGACACTTGCTTCAAAAATAAATCTTGATAAGATATCTACTACAACTGCAGTAGAACCTTGTAAGCTTGATTCTAGTAAATATATTTTTTCTTCTTTAACAGCATCTTTAAGCGCAGCTTTTAGCACAATAGTTTCACAGAAAATCGAAGCAGTTTCAGCTACAGGCATAGTGTAGTCAGAATTTAAATTTGATTCACTAAATATTCTGTCTCCATGATATGCATGTCCTAGTTCATGAGATAATGTTACTACATCTCCAAATGAACCATTAAAGTTTGTTAGAACACGTGATTCATTTATAGCTTGAATATTAGCACAAAATGCTCCTCCAACTTTTCCTTTATAAGGTAAGTAATCAACCCAGTTTTCATTAAAAGCTCTTTTAGCTAAGTTTTCAAGGTTAGGACTAAATGTACCGAAGTTTTGTAAGATAAACTTTTGTGCATCTTTAATACTAAACTCTTGAGCACTTTTACCAATTGGAGCATATAAATCATACCAAGGTAATCCATTAGTATGTCCTAATAATTCTCCTTTTCTTTTTAGGTACTTACGAAATACTGGTAAGTACTCTTTCATTGAATCAATCATAGCGTTTAATGAAAATTCACTCATTCTTGAATCAACTAGAGCTTTATCTAAAGCAGATTTATATCCTCTAACTTCAGTTAAAGTATTTACTTCCCCTTTTATCCCATTCATTGCGAAAGCAATCGCTTTATCGACTTTGTCATACGCTTTTAATTCTGCTTCATAAGCGTTTTTACGTACATTGGGGTCTTTATCTTCTGATTT
>CAYVZR010000122.1:0-2521 GCA_964456195.1 uncultured Candidatus Izemoplasmatales bacterium
TTATCTATTTGGATAAGTTACGTTTGAATGGTAGATTTATCTACCTTTGTTCTATAATAAAAGGAGTGATACTTATGGAATATAACCACAAAATAATCGAACAGAAATGGCAAGATCATTGGTATTCAAATAAAAGATTTAAAGCAGTTGATTTTAGTGAAAAACCTAAATACTATTCTTTAGTTGAATTTCCTTATCCTTCAGGACAAGGGATGCATGTAGGACACATTAGAGCTTATTCTAGTTTAGAGGTAATATCTAGAAAAAGAAGAATGGAAGGATTTAATGTCTTGTTCCCAATTGGATTTGATGCATTTGGATTACCAACAGAGAATTACGCTATACAAACAGGAACTCATCCGAGGATAGTGACTGATAAAAATATCAAAGTTTTCACTAATCAATTAAAAAAAGGTGGATTTAGTTTTGACTTTGATAGAACAGTTGATACTACAGATGAAGATTATTATAAATGGACACAGTGGATATTTGTCCAATTATTTAAAAAGGGACTCGCGTATCGTGATAAAACGTATATAAACTTCTGCCCTAGTTGTAAGGTTGTTCTTTCTAATGAAGAAAGTCAAGGCGGAAAGTGCGATAGATGTGATAGTAAAGTAGTACAAAAAGAAAAAGATGTGTGGTTCTTGAAAATAACTGATTATGCAGAAAGACTACTGACAGGACTTAAAGAACTAGACACACTACCCCGCATCAAAATAGAGCAAGAAAACTGGATTGGAAAATCTACTGGAGCACATGTAGATTTTAAAGTTAAAGGCACAGATGAGTCGTTAAAGGTTTATACAACTAGACCAGATACTTTGTATGGTTCTACATTTATGGTTATCGCTCCTGAGCATGGAATCATCGCAAGACAAAAAACAATAATTACTAATTTAGAAGAAATACAAAACTATAAAGAAAACGCAAAACTTAAGACAGAATTTGAAAGAGTTGAGCTTGCGAAAGATAAAACTGGAGTTTTAGTAAAAGGACTTGTCGCAATTAATCCAGTTAATGATAAAGAGATTCCTATTTTCGTAGCTGACTATGTAATGATCGGATACGGGACAGGTGCTATAATGGCCGTACCTGGTCATGATACTAGAGATTACGAATTTGCTAAAAAGTATAACTTAGATATTATAGAAGTAATATCAGGTGGAGATATTTCTGTTGAAGCATATACTGATTCAAATGAAGGAACTCTTGTTAATAGTGGAATATTAAATGGATTAAGTGTTGCTGATGCTAAGATTAAGATTATTGATTTTCTTGAGAAGAAAAATATTGGTAAGAAAGCAATAAATTATAAAATGAAGGATTGGGCATTTAATCGTCAAAGATATTGGGGAGAACCAATTCCAATAATTCATTGTGAGAAATGCGGAATGGTGTCTGTTCCTGAAGAAGACCTACCTGTATTATTACCTAAAGTAGAAAAATTCGAACCAAGCGATGAAGGAGAAAGTCCTTTGTCTTTAATAGCTGATTTTGTGAATACAACATGCCCTAAATGTGGTGGTTTAGCCAAAAGAGAGACAGATACAATGCCTCAATGGGCTGGATCAAGTTGGTATTTCTTAAGATATATTGATCCTAGAAATACTAATGTATTAGCTGATTTTGATAAACTAAAATATTGGATGGGTGTAGACTGGTATAACGGTGGAATGGAACATGTTACTAGACATGTCATCTATTCGAGATTTTGGCATCTATTCCTTTACGATATAGGCGCAGTACCTACGGAAGAACCTTATAAGAAAAGAACAGCTCAAGGATTCATTCTAGGACCTGATGGTAATAAGATGAGCAAATCAAAAGGAAACATAGTTAATCCTTTAGAAATTATCGAAGAGTATGGCGCAGATACTTTGCGTGTTTACACTTTGTTTATTGGAGATTATGAACAATCAACTCCATGGAATGATAATGGAGTAAAAGGAGCAAGAAGATTCTTAGAAAAACTAGCTAGACTTGAAGACAAAATTAGTGGCAAAAAGAACGATAATTATCAATCGATTTTACATAAAACTATCAAGTATGTTAGTGAAGATATTGAGAACGTTAAATTCAATACTGCAATAGCTAAGTTGATGACTTTAGTTAATGAATTAAGCAAACAAACACATATATATAAGGAAGATTTTGAAACTGTCTTGAAGATTGTTAATCCATTTGCTCCTCATATATGTGAAGAACTATGGCAAAGAATTGGTCACTCAGAAGATATGGTTAATGCACCTTGGCCAATACACGACGAAGCCAAAATGATAGAATCAATTGTTCAAATGGTGGTCAGTATTAATGGTAAAGTAAGAGATAAGCTTAAACTACCATTAGATACCCCTAAAGAGGAAGTAATTGAGCATGCTAAGAGCACAGATAAGATAAAAGCTTTGCTCGCCGGAAAAGAAATTAGAAAAGTAATAGTAGTACCTAATAAGTTAGTAAATATTGTTATCTAAAAACAGTTCATTTGAACTGTTTTTTTGTGTTATAATTAGGTTAGGTG
>CAYVZR010000123.1:0-2489 GCA_964456195.1 uncultured Candidatus Izemoplasmatales bacterium
ATTTGATTTTATATGCTGATTTATTATAGAGATAATTTGTTTCTTCACATATGTATCTAAGTACTTTATATTTATTGCTTTAGTTGGGCAAACGTAACCGTACCTTTTAGAATGGTTTTTGCATGTATATGTCCTATATATTGATTCCCTTGATTTCTTTTTATGGCTGTTACCTACAAGTGAGCCACCACATGAACATTTCAGTAATGAAGTTAATAGGTATGCTGAACCATTACTACTTACACGACCTCTTGTTCTAGTAGACATCAATTCTTGAACCCTATTAAATTTAGATTCAGAAATAATTGGGTTTATAACAACATCTTTAGATTCAACTTCATCATACTCTTGTTGCAGAATTCTTTTTCCACCCTTCCTTTTGCTTTTTGCATTCCAAATAGATTTACCACAATTTCTTGTGTTTGTAAGGATGCGATTTATCGTCGAACTATAAAACCTCATTGATTTACGAGGTTTATACCCTTTGCTCTCAAGCTCGTCTGCTATTTGGCTATACGATTTACCTTCTAAGAATAAGTCGTATAGCATTAGAACTGCTGGTGCTTCAGATTTATCCTGATGATATTTCCTGTTTATTATTTTATATCCGTAATTACCAATTCCGCCTACTGTTTTACCATCTTTGGCGAGTTTAGTGTGAACTTTCATCACGTGCTCCGCAATATTCCTGATTTTGAATTCATTCCAGGTAATTAATCACATCAATTGTCTTTGCGTATAGAATCTGATGTTCTTTTAGGTAAAGTGTGAATTGCTTAAGTACAGTATTATATAATTCAAATGTGCCTCTAGTAATATCTTTTTCTGCAAGATATTGCTTAAACAACGTTTCTAAAGGATGATTATTCATCGTTAGTCTCCTATCACAAAAATCTCTTTATAATATAGTACTGTGATAGAGTATTTTTTACTTGAATTTTGAAATCTGTTAAGAAATCTTAATTGTCTCTTTACAAAACTTACATGTCTACTTTTATATTGTCAATTCACTATATTCGAGTTTTAAAAAGGAATATTCTATTTACTGAAATATACTAACGGTCATCGTGTTTCGTTACGACAGCAACATATCAAATCTTATATTTTCACAAATAATAATGAAGGAGTGCTAATTGGAGAAGGATTATACTTTAAATCTGGAATTTCAAAAAAATCACCTAAAGAATATAAATACTACACTAATCAGATTATTGAATACTCAAAAATGATTGGTAATACTACATTTAGAAATCTACCATTTGACTTTGATCCACCTACCAGTGCTATCATTCAATTAATGGATGTCGTTTGTAATCTCAATCATATTATTGATATTGATTATTCTTAATTAAAAAAACTACAGTAGTTTTTAAAGCCAACTATTAGGGTAGTTTTATTTAACTTGTTGTATTTTCCCCTTATTGCAAGGAAAAAACTCAAATCAAATTCAATTGATTTGAGTTTTTATTTGTTTTATTCTAATAATTTTTTACTTCTTCAGGAATTAGTTTGGTTTCTAAGACTGCCTTCAAAGTATCAATACATTTCTCATAACTAACTTTTTTGTATATGAATCCTAAGGTAATTTCGTTATAATCTGATTTAAATACTTGTTTATCAATGATTTCTTGTAATATTTCTATAGGTTTTGATCCAGGTTTTGCTGATGGGTTACGATCCGATAATAGTTGTCTGTCAGATATGACATCATCAGTGATATCAGCAACCACTTTTTTGTCCAAGAGCCCACTGTTCCAAATCATGTGAATGTCATAAATATGTCTTGAATATCTTTTATATGTTTTTTTCAAATGATAGTCACATAAAGCGAATAGTTTATCTATAAATGTTCTATCTATTGATTGAATACTCATTTCAAATGTCTCTAAATCATATTTGTTGATTAACCCTGGTCCTTCTTCTAGTTCAAATAGGTATTTCGTTATATAGTTACTAACATGCTTCTTTAAACAAGGATAAGGTTTATACACCGCAATTGTTTCAATCTTAATATGCGGAATCATCTCAGGGGTCGATTCGAATAATCTTTCAAATTCAATGTCATAATGATTAAAATCTCTATCCGATTGAACCTCATTGGGATTAAGAAATTTCATTCCAAGTTTATCGATAGTAGCGATAATATTTTCTTTCAATCTTTTCCTTAAACCTCGACCTGCTTTCGCATTTGGAAACTTAATCGTTAAATCAATATCTTCTGAAAATCGATCAATAACATGATAACATTTCGATAATGATGTCCCGCCTTTAAATACAATTTCTACATTGTTTTCAAGTGTAGATAACTCTTTTAGGAACAATGAAACATAATAATCTTTTTCTACTTGATGATTTTGAAGTCCTGGTGTATTTGATGCAGTAGCGATGATAAGTTCTCTAAAAGCATCGTTATTTGTGTGTAAATGCATAAGTCCCTCCCAATTTATAAAACTGTATTTGTGCATCTTTTGGATATTCATCTACAATAT
>CAYVZR010000124.1:0-2370 GCA_964456195.1 uncultured Candidatus Izemoplasmatales bacterium
TATCTTGAAACTATGTCAAGCTAGACTTTGTGTTGCTACTTTAGAACAAATAGGAGCAGCTGAGTTATATAAGTTAAGTGATGATTACACTAACTCTATAAAAGATGAATATCAAGCAAGAAGAGATATAGTATTTGAAACATTATCAAAAATACCTGGTGTGGTTTGTGAAAAACCTACCGGCGCGTTTTATGTAATTGCAAAACTACCTGTTAAAAATGCAGAAGATTTCATTATTTGGATGCTTGAAGATTTTGAAATAGATGGGGAAACAGTAATGCTAGCACCGGCTGACGGTTTCTATGCTACTAAAGGACTAGGTATAGATGAAGCTAGAATTGCATATGTTCTAAACACAGAACACATGAAAAGAGCAATGTATTTACTTAAAAAAGCATTGGAGAAATATAATAGTTAAAAACTGAAATTTATTAATTTCAGTTTTTTTTATCATTAATTATAAATAGATTGAATTTTACATACTACAAATTATTATTCTGTATTAATTATATTATGATTAAAGTGTGATAAAATAAAGTGAGGTGACAAACTATTATAAGTCAAGGGATATCTTGAAAGAATAGTTTAGTCACAATTAAAAGACTCTTCAAAAAGAGTAAGATTTTTCAATATTGAAATAACTAATTTACTTTAGCGACTAAGTGGTATAGTTATTTAAGTTTATCATCATCAAAAGATTCGTTATTCTTTACTAGATGAAAAATGATTCTGATTAATTTTTTTGCGACATGCGTCAAAGCTACTCGATGAGACTTTCCTTCATTACGTTTCTTATGATAATAATCATATACTTTTGGGTTATACATGTAAAAAAATGGTACTACATTAATGATTGTTTCTCGTAGATAACCTGAACCGCGTTTAACCATTTTACCTTTTTTCTCGATCGTTCCTGATTGAATAACCGAAGGCTCTAATCCAGCGAAAGAAAGCATTGCTGCTGGGGAGTTAAATGATGTGAAGTTCCTATACTCTGAAATGATTGAAAGGGCTGAAATAGGGCCAATTCTTCGTATAGAAAACACGGGAGAATTAATGTCTTTTGATAAATCTAGTAATTGATCAGAAGTAATGTTAATCTCTTGTTCTAAAACTTGATATACTCGTATACTTGATTGAAGTTGCGAATTAAGTACTAGGCTTGAAGATCCTATTGTCTCTTTCGCTAAGATTTTCAGACGTATAAATCTGGCATAAGAAAATTTACCTCTTGAAACGTTGTGTAGTTTCTCATGAGATTTACTATTCATATTAGAAATCTTTTCAGGTGTTTGATAGTTTTCAAGGATGAATAATGCTGTCTTTGAGAACTTGTTACGGAAGAATGGTTTAAACTCAGGAAAGGTATAATCTAAAATGTTTGTGAGATTAACGATTTCTTTAGAACGTTTCTTTGTAAGAACTTTATAGTAACGTGTTAGAGACTTAATCTCTTCAATGTGGTATGATTTAACTGGGTAGACTTTGTATTCTACGGACAGTAAAATCAGTGATAAAAGTCGAGAATCGACTTTATCAGTTTTTGTTTTTCTTAGTGTTAGGCTTGATGAGAACTTTTTCACTAAGAATGGATTGAATTCCATATAGGTATAACCGTGTTTGTCGCAAAACATTTTAAGGTTACGACCATAATGTCCTGTAGCTTCAAGGCCTATCCTTTTTGTTTGATTAGGATCTAGACTTTGTAGGACTCCTAGGAAGTCAGTAAATCCTTGTTGATTGTTTGTAAATGAAAATGTGTCTTTGATGATTTCACCTGCTTCAGTCGCTATGAAACAGTCATGTTTGTACTTAGAAATATCAATTCCAATTAAGTACATAGTGTCACCTCCATAAGTGGTTTTGTACACTGTGGTTTGGATACAGTTTCTTACTTGTTTAATCACGAATATAAAAACTCGAAGTTTAACAAACTATTAAAACTGAATAAAATAAAAAACTGTGGTTTGAGTCACCTCGAATACTTGCAGTGATGCAGTATAATATTATAGGGACAAATCCACAGTGTATATATATTATATCATTCATAGTTGAATGATTAAATATCAGGAGAAAGGAGAAATAATTAGACATCTTTTAAGATGATTTAATTATACGTGATATTATGTTTATAGAAGAATATAAGGGTATTAAACCGAAAATATCTAAAAGCTCAAAAATATTTAAAAACGCAGTTATTGCAGGGGATGTTACAATATCTGATTTTGTAAGTGTTTGGTATAATGTTACAATAAGAGGTGATATGGCTCCTGTAGTAATCTTAGAAAACACCAATATACAAGACAACTGCGTTATTCACACAAATACAGGACTTCCTACACATATCGGTAAAAACGTAACAGTTGGTCA
>CAYVZR010000125.1:0-2361 GCA_964456195.1 uncultured Candidatus Izemoplasmatales bacterium
TGATTTCTCATAGACTTTTTCAGTGCCTTCCAAATTTAATTTGCCTTTTTAATATCACTTATTTCTTTTTGGGATCATTTGCGATCCAAATGATAAGCACAATAATTAAAACTACAACACCTAATATTAGAAATAAACTCATATGAATGTCCACAACTCCTTTTGAATAGTAATACTCTTATCAACAATATTATATCATAAATGGTAGTATTGTGATATTATTATTTAGAGGTGATTTTATGGAATATGTAGTATTTGATATTGAAACTACTGGTCTTGATACCCTTAATGATAGAATTGTAGAACTAGGTGCAATTAGAGTTAAGGATGGAGAAGTGATCGGTGAGTTTAGCAGGTTAATTAATCCAGGAATATTAATTCCTATACAAGTAACAAATATTAATGGAATCACTAATGAAATGGTTGAAAATGAAGATTATCCAGGAGTTGTTCTCTCGCAATTTAATAAATTTATTGAGGGAGTTGAATTTCTTATTGGTCACAACTCTATTAGGTTTGACTATCCGTTCCTTTTGAGCGAGTTTAAAAGAAACTATGTTAAGAATGAAGAATATAAAGTAAAAGACACTCTAAGAATATCAAGATTAAAATTAAGAAGACAACTTAGAAGTTTTTCTCTAAAAAGTTTAACAGAATATTATGGAATCATAAACAGAGAAGCACATAGAGCATTAAGTGATGTTTACGCAACATATGAATTATTTCAAAAATTAAATTTAGAGTAAAACTTTACACCTTATGAGTATAATACTTATGAGGTGCTTTTTATGGATTTATGTAAAATATGTAACAAAAGCTTATATGAAAAAATCAGTTTTGTAAACATCTTTAGAAGTAATCAAAGTGTTCATGACAAATGTATAGAAAATCTTAGTTTTAACAATGACACTGTAAGTATCCCTATAATGAATAATCTTATACATTATGATTACCTTTTTGATTATATTTTAGAAGATAATAATTCTTTGTATTTAGAACAAAAATACATGTCTCGAATTCTTGAAAGAAATCTAGATACTAATGAATGGTCAATACTGATATATTATGAAAAGGGACTATTTAAAAGTTTTTCAGACGATGACTTCTTAATTCTTTTTTCACTATCTAATAATCCCTTCTTAGTTATTTCACTTACTTTTTTTGATTTGTCGAACATTATTACGATAAATTTATAAATTATGTTTAATCATATTAGTGATTTTTATCTATTAATTATGGTATAATAAAGTATATTCAAAAATAAAGGGAGATGATTTAATGAAAGTACAAGTTCGTGGGAAAAATGGATTACAGATTACTAATGCCATTGAATCTTATGCTTCTGACAAACTGTCAAAGGTTGAAAGATATTTTAAAGAGGAATTGGACGCATTTGTTGTCTGCAAAATCTATAAAGATCATCACAAAGTAGAAGTTACTATCCCAACTAAGTTTTACACAATGCGTGCCGAAGTAGCAAATGATGATTTATACGGTGCGATTGATCTCGCAATTGACAAACTTGAATCCCAAATTCGTAAAAACAAAACGAAAATAACAAGAAGTCTCCAAAAGAAAGAAGGAGTTAGTGAATTATTTAGCGACATGCTAGATATAGAAGCACTTGAAAGAGAATTAATTGCTCCAGTTAGGAAAAAAAGTATTGTACTCGATCATATGAGTAGTGAAGAAGCAATAACGGCTATGGATATGCTTGGACATGATTTCTTTATCTACATAGATGAAGATTCAAATAAAGTAAGTGTTTCATATCTTAGGAATGATGGTAAACATGGTGTTATCGAAACTGAATAATTTAAAATGCGCTTAGGCGCATTTTTTTTGTTGTGTGCCGGGCATGGCATATATCTAGGTGGTGTAAATCCACTGTGGGGGTAGTCATCAACCAACCACTAGCGAAGCACAACGTATCCATCGTGAGGTGTGAACTGAAGGAAGTGTGAAGCAAACTTTTGGCTCGATGAATAAAAATCTAATATAAAGGCGCATTAAATGGATAAGATTACTAAACAAATCAAAGTCCAAAAGATGAACGTAAATTTAATGTGTAAATTAGGCGAGTATGAAAGGAAAGATATGTATCTTACCCCGGGAGGTCTTGTGGATATGAGCAATCATAGTCGAAAAAGGTTAACCGCAAGAAGTCAGCCGAAGCCATAGTAGAGGAAACTTGAAGGGCTGAACAATTTATAGTGTTTCCCACTATGAATTGTGAGAAGTATAATCTCTGAATGTAATAACGAAAGTGACTAAACGTAAATTAGGTAATATTCGGAAAAAGAGAATTACTTTTCTACAAGAATAGATTGGAGAAACGAGTATGGAACTTTTAGAACAAAT
>CAYVZR010000126.1:0-2330 GCA_964456195.1 uncultured Candidatus Izemoplasmatales bacterium
TTAACAGTAATAGTTGATCGTTTTATGCCAGCTGAAGCATTAGAAGAACTTGGGAAAGCAACAGTAGACAGAGACATCGAATTAGTCACAATAGATGTCAAAAAAGCAACTGCTTGGGATTACAAAGTTATTAAGAAACTAGTTAAAAAGGATTTAAATATAAACTTGTTAGAAGATGGGGTAGTATACACAAGTATTCAAACAGCATTAATGGTCCATAACGCAATTAGAAAAGGATTGCCTATTGTTAAAAGACAAGTAGCAATTACTGGTGACGGACTAAAAATTAACGCTGTATACGATGTTAGAGTAGGAACACTATTTTCAGATTTAGTTAATGATTTAGAAGGATATTACGATATTGATTATATGAATCTTCATATTGGATCATTCTTAACAGGTATTCAACTTGATAGTGATGATTTTGCAATTACACAAACAATTGATTCGATTAATGTTTCTGAGTACCGTAAAGTCGAAGAAGACGTATGCATTAAGTGTGGAGACTGTAACGACATTTGTCCTGCAGGGATCTTACCGCAAAATATAATGAACGCAGAACTAAAAAACTTGAATTCAAGAATTATCGAATTAGATACTCATTTATGTGTTGAATGTGGGCTTTGCACATATGCTTGCCCTTCGGAAATAAATGTCATGAAATGGGTACGACGTGCTAAACGTCGTATCAAGTAGGGGTGAGATAAGATGAACTTTCTAACAAAGAATCCACCTATTGTAATGAACTCACAAAGAACATATAAAAGAACATTCACACTTCACTTTGTATTAATTATAGTAGCAGTAGCTGCAATAATCTTAGAAGTACTTACAGTGGTACCAAATGACGCTACTTATACAGCTTTAGACCAAACATTTAAAGTATTCTTAATGCTTGTAACAGGTGTATTTGTATCTTTGATTATTGAATTTCTTTACTCCTTATCAAATGGTACAAAAAAAAGGTTTAATGCCTATAAAGGTTATGTAGATCCAATTAATACTGGATTATTAATAGCTTTATTATTGCCAACAATTACACCTATTTATGTACTTGTATTAGCTGTTATAGTTGGTGTATTTGTAGGCAAAATATTATTTGGTGGATATGGAAAATATATCTTCAACCCAGTACTTGTGGGGGTATTATTTGTTAATTTAGTATTTTCATCTCAATTAGTTGTTACAAATACTCCATTAATGTTATTAAAAAAAGCATTAAACGAGGGAACATTTCAAATTAATAATTTAACAGAGTTAATCATAGGTAACTACGATTCACTTGCGATTGGGACAACAAGTCTCGCTTTGCTTATGTTTGCATTCGCTTATTTATGTATAACAAAAGTTGTTGATTTAAGAATATCTGGAACATTTTTATTGACGGTTCTTGTAATGTCATTTGGAATTGGATATATTAATTTTTATGTTGCAGGTGATATGAGTGAAGTAGTTGGTTATACATTAATAAACATGATTACAGGGTTTACAGTGTTCGCAGCTGTTTTCTTAATAAGTGAAACAGTATCAAGCCCGACTTCAAGAGAAACTAAAATGATATATGCGGTTGTTGTTGCTGCCTCAATGATGACAATAAGAACATTAGGCATACAAACAGATGGAATTGTAATTGCCATTTTATTTGGTAATATGATTACACCACTTATTAATAGAATATTTAAAAGAAGTAATACTAAAACATTTGTTAAAACTAGTTTATTTCTTGTTTTAACAATAGCAATTGTCACTTTTTCCCTAGGGTATATCCTATAAAACAATTTAAGCAAAGGTGATTACATTGAAAAAATCAGATTTTATCTTAATAATTGTTATCGCAATCATAGCTTTACTCGCATATTTCTTAATGCGACAGTTTTTGAATTCAACAAATGCTGAAGATGGAATTGCGGTAGTGTATTATAAAGATAACCCTATTTTAGAAATTTATTTACTAGATGGAACTTATGATATTATAGATGGAAGTAGTGTCGTAAGTATAGATGAAGATGAGTTTTTATACACCGTTACAGGAGTTAACGGTGATGTAGTAATTGAATATAGCAATAACAAAGTTAGAGTCATAGAGGAAATATCACCAAAACATATCTGCCGAATTCAAGGATGGAGCTCTAGCCCCTTAACTCCAATTACCTGTCTTCCAAATAATATCGTAATTATAATTGAAGCAGATACAAGTGATGATGTTCCAGATGGCATAACTGGTTAGGAGAAAAAGATGGATATAACAATATTAAGTATAATTGAATTATTTTTATTCTTTGTAACTTTTCCATTTGTATTTCAAGCTTTTAATGCTTTTGATACATCAA
>CAYVZR010000127.1:0-2310 GCA_964456195.1 uncultured Candidatus Izemoplasmatales bacterium
AAGAAGCAATTAAAGATCAACTTTATAATACATCACTAAGAGCATTAGCGGTACCACTTCCAAATGTAGGAGAAATTCCAGTTATATTGACTGGTAAGTCATCTATGGAATTATGGAACTACTACAAAACTCAAGCTGGTGCAAGCTCAAAATATCAACACATTCACAACAATAATATAGGAGACAATATTCAAGGTGAAGATGTTTTAGGGGATAAAGTAACTATAACTTTAAAACCAGTTATACCAAATTCAACACGTAACAGTTATTATGATTCAGATGGATTGTTTCTAAAAGAAAAACTTATTATTGAAGATGGTGTCTTAAAAAACTTCTATGCGACTAAAAGATATGCTGATTACTTAAATGTTGAACCAACTGGAAAGATAGGCAATGTTGTTGTAAAACAAGGTTCATTAAGTGAAAAAGAATTAAAACAAGGAAAATATTTAGAAGTTTTAAGTTTTAGTGCTTTTCAATCTGATCCAATGACAGGAGATTTTGGTGGAGAATTTAGATTAGGTATCTATTTTGATGGTGAAAAGGAAATACCTGTAACTTTAGGAACAGTTAGCGCAAATATAAAAGATGCACAAAAAGAAATGTTCTTATCAAAAGAATTAGTTAGAGTAAACAATTTTATTGCACCAAAAATAATTAAATTTAATAAAATGACTATAGCAGGAAATTAATGATAGTAGTATAATAAATATTAAGGAGAGTGAAACTATGAAAATAATTAGCACAAAAAATGCTCCAGCAGCTGTTGGACCATACAGTCAAGGCATTATGGCCGGAAATACTCTTTATGTATCAGGACAAATACCTTACGTTCCAGAAACAATGAAACCAGCTGGAGACGATATCAAATCACAGACGAAACAAAGTTTAATGAATGTTCTCGCTATTGTTAAAGAAGCAGGACTAAAAAAAGAAAATATCATTAAATGTGGTGTATTCATGAAAGATTTAAGTATGTTTAAAGACATGAATGGCGTTTATGCTGAATTCTTTGGAGATCATAAACCTGCAAGATTTGCTGTAGAAGTTAGAAGATTGCCACTAGATGTTTTAGTTGAAATTGATGCTATAGTAGTTAAATAATAATTTTAAAGGCACTCAATTTTGAGTGCCCTTTTATTATAATAACTTTTCTATGTGCTCTTTAATTTCATTTGGTGCTATTTTTGATTCATATCGGTCAATTACTTCTCCACTTCGATTTATTAAAAATTTTTCAAAATTCCATTTAATACTCTTACCTGTTCTGGTAGGTGCATTTTTAACTAAATAATCATATAAATCATGTCGATTTTTCCCTTTAACATATATTTTCTCAAACATAGGAAAACTAACACCATAATTTAATTGACAGAATTCTAATATATCTTCATTCGATTTTGGATCTTGTCTTAAAAACTGATTGCAAGGAAAGCCTAGAATAACAAAATCTTTATCTTTGAATTCTTCGTATAGTTTTTCTAATCCTGCAAATTGAGGTGTGAATCCACATTTACTTGCTGTATTTACAATAAGTAATACTTTCCCACTATATTCCCTAAGAGAAACTTCATCACCCGACATCTTTTTAACTAAAATATCATATAAGTTCATACATATCCCTCCTTTTGTTTCATTATATCATGTAGATATATAATAACCTACCAATCTACTTTCTAAATGAGTTCAATACACACAAATATCCTTAAAGTAGAAATCTCTACAATCACTTAACAATATTTTTTCACATTAATCACCTCATTAATATCGTGCTATATAACGACGTTTAATGTCGTTATATTTAATTTTTTCTGAAACAGATTTTAATAAACAATAAATCTAGTATAATAAAATTAATCAAGAATTTTAACCGCTATAGAGAATTGAGGTTAATATATGGATAAAATTAGATTATTAGTAGTAGATGGTAACAAGGACTTTTTTAACGACATTAAAGTTATATTTGTCGAAAACAACTATATAATCCGTTCTGCTGATTCTGGTAAAGATTGCATAAACAAACTTTTAACCGAAATCGTCGATGTTGTATTAATGCATACAGATATGAAGGACTTAGATATATATGATACTGCTAAATTAATTCGTTCAAATAACAAAATTAGTCACATACCTTTAATCTTTATTACTGATCAAGAAGAAAACAAGGATTTTTTACTTAAATCTTATAAATCAGGAGCTACAGATTTTATTTATAAGCCATTTGTTAATGACATTCTAATACATAAAATTTCAATATATCACGAAATGATAAGTAACCTTAGAGAGCTAGAAAATCAAGTAGATATATTA
>CAYVZR010000128.1:0-2225 GCA_964456195.1 uncultured Candidatus Izemoplasmatales bacterium
GAAAAAGTGAAGATGTGCTAAAATTAGAGAAACTATTTCCTAATATAGAATATGGATATGGAAGTAAAGGATTAATTAGTGCTGCAACGTATGATGAATTAGGTGATGATCTAGTAGTAAATGCTGTTGTAGGTAGCGCTGGACTTGAACCAACAATTGAAGCAATCAAAGCGGGACGTAATATTGCTCTTGCAAACAAAGAAACACTTGTTATTGGTGGAGAAATTATTAATAAGTTACTTATAAAACATAATGTAAGTATTATTCCTGTTGATAGTGAACATTCTGCTATAATGCAATGCTTGAATGGAGAAAATAAATCTTCAATAAAGAATATCATTATTACTGCGTCAGGTGGAAGCTTTAGAGATAAATCAAGAGAAGAACTTAAACATGTAACTGTAAAAGATGCTCTTAAACATCCTAACTGGTCTATGGGACCAAAAATAACTATTGATTCAGCAACAATGATGAACAAAGGATTAGAAGTAATCGAAGCTCATTATTTATTTGATGTAGATTATAGTCAAATAAAAACAGTTATGCACCGCGAGAGTGTTATTCATAGTTTAGTGGAATTTAAGGATACATCAGTTATAGCGCATTTGGGTAATCCTGATATGAGAGTACCTATTAACTATGCACTTAGCTATCCTCGTAGAGATTCATATGCTGGGAAACCATTAGATCTCATTGAACTTGGAAGTCTTCATTTTGAAGAGCTTTCATATTCTAAATATCCATTATTAAAATTAGCAATAGATGCTGGAATAAGTAAAGGATTGAATCCTACTACTTTAAATGCAGCAAATGAAGCTGCAGTAAATTTGTTTTTAAATGGTAAGATTATGTTTTTACAAATCGAAGAAATTGTTAGGGAAAGTTTAAATGTATTTAAGAATGATTTAGATATTTCTCTTAGGAAAATATTAGACAGAGACTTAATAGTGAAAGACTATATTTTTAGAAAATATAGCTAGAGGACGTGTTAATTATGGTTATCATAAATATTATTGTATTTATATTTGTACTTGGATTAGTTATTATAATTCACGAGTTAGGGCATTTTATTATGGCAAAAAGAGCTAATATTTTGTGTCACGAGTTTAGTTTTGGAATGGGTCCATTATTATGGAGTAAAAGAGTAAAAGAAACTTTGTACTGTATAAGAGCTATCCCAATTGGTGGATATGTGATGATGGCAGGAGAAGAAATCTCAAATGAAGTAGTATCCGTGGGACAAATCGTAAGATTAGTATTTGATGAATTCAATAATGTTGAAAAAATAATTCTTGACCATGAAAACGAAAAATATGAGGAGTACGAAAGTGTTACTGTTACAAACATTGATTTACGAGGAGAAGACAATAATCCTTTACAATTAAATGAGTATACCGTGAAGAGAAATGCTTTTTATGTTTTTAAGAAAAGTAAGGAATTACAAATAGCACCTGCTGAAAGAAGTTTCGAATCAAAAACAAAATGGCAAAGATTCTTAGCTATGTTCGCTGGGCCATTTATGAACTTTGTATTGGCATTTGTTATTTTCTTAATAGTGAATTTAATCGTAGGATTCCCTAATATGGGAGGAACTGTCCTTGGTAACATAGACGCAGGTTATCCAGCAGCAGAGGCGTTAGAGAGTGGAGATAAAGTAATCAGTATTAATGATATTGATGTATATTCATGGAATGACATTTCGGTCACTCTTGATGAAAATCCTACTGATAGATCAGTAGAATTTGTAGTGCTAAGAGATGGAATAACAAAAACTGCTTACGTTACTCCGATGTTATTCTTTTATAGCATTGGATTTCATAGTCAAGAAGGAGTAGAAGATGATTTAATACTTGGTGAAGTGAACAATGAAACCATAGCTGGAAAAGCTGGCATTATTGAAAATGATGAAATATTGACCATTGATTCAATTCCTATGAATAGTTGGGATGATTTGGCTTTAGTTTTAAACAATAATGTTAATGGTGTTGAAATGAGTATTGAAGTATTAAGAGGAACAGAAACTATGACTTTCTTAGTAACCCCTCATAATCATGATTTGGTAATATCTCAAGGATTGAAAATAGTAGATAGTTATATAGGAATAGGTCCGATTTATGAATTTGGGTTCTTTAGAAGTTTCTTAGAAAGCGGATTAGATGTAAAAGCGTCTGCTGCAATGATATTTACGACACTTGATTTATTATTTAGTAATGATCAAGTAGGTA
>CAYVZR010000129.1:0-2048 GCA_964456195.1 uncultured Candidatus Izemoplasmatales bacterium
AAATTGCTTGGAGACAATCTTACGAATCTATTAATCAATTAAAATAGTGTCACAAAATATATTTGTACTATTAACAACCAAAAAGGTCTCAACAGAGACCTTTTTTTATTTCTTGTTTTTACCCTTATCAACAATACAGACTGTTGAAAAATTAGCCTTTTTAAATTGTGATAAGTTCTTTTGGAAATTCATTTAAGACGATACTACCATCTTCTGTTAGAATCAAATCATCTTCAATTCTAACTCCACCAAGACCGGATATATATATTCCTGGTTCAATCGTAACACATGCTCCTAATTCTAACTCTTTATCATAAGTTTGTGAAACTCTAGGTGCTTCATGAACATCTAACCCAAGACCATGGCCTGTACCGTGTTTAAAATATTCACCATATCCTTTTTCAGTAATATAATCTCTCGTAACGCTATCTAGTTCTTTACCTGTCATTCCAGCTTTTGCTTGTTTTACTCCTCTTTTTTGAGCTTCTAAAACAATACTATAGATATTTTTTAATTCATCAGATACTTCACCCATCGCAACTGTTCTTGTCATGTCAGAGCTATATCCTTTATAAAAGCAACCTATATCAAAAGTGACAAGCTCCCCATCTTCAATGGTTTTATCACTAGCCATTCCGTGAGGCATTGCGCCTCTTACTCCACTAGCTACAATAAATCTTTCCCATGTAGAATCAGCCCCAAGTTCAATCATTTTGTTCTTTAAAATGATTTCAACATCTCTTTCCTTCATTCCTACTTTTAGAATTGAAAGAGTATATTTTAAAGCCTCGTCAGTAATTTGACATGCTTTTTTTAATAATTTAATTTCATCACTTGTCTTTGATACTCTTAAATTTTCTACTACATCATCCATTGGTACAAGATCACATGGTAATTTTGAAAACATTTCAAAATCTGAATATCTAATCTTTTTATCAAAACCGAGTGACTTTATATTTTCTTTTCTAATAACTTGTTCAATAGTATCAAGAAATGATCCATCGATTTCAATAAATGTGAAATTTGGAACCTCTTTTTGTACTTGATCTCTGTATCTAAAATCAGATAAGAAATATTGGTAATTCTTACCAACAATAGCAAACCCATAAGATCCTGTATATTTAGTTACATAATAGAGATTCTTAGCTGCTTTTGGATTTTCAAGTCCTGCGAGCAATATCGCATCATACTTTTCATTGCTAATTATTTTTCTTAATTTATCTAATAGCATAATACCCTCCTATTCAGCAAACATTAATATATGTTTAACATCATCTTTTGTTAATGGTACAAATTTACCCAAAGTTTTCCCTTTTACTGCTTTAGAAGCTAATAACTCAAAATCAGGATTTTTAATTCCTACAGCTCTCAACGTACGAGGCATACCAAGCGAATGATAAAATTCAAATACTTTTGATATTCCTAAAGCGGCTACGTATGCTTTGTTTTCTTCAGGTTCAATTCCCCAAACATTAACAGCAAATTCATAAAACTTTTCTAAATTTTCTTCACTTAATATTTGTTTCATCCAATATGGAGCTAGTATTGAAAGCCCATCCGCATGAGCAATATCATAATATGCACTTAATACATGTTCAGTAACATGGTTAAATCCTTCAAAATCTTTAGAGAATCCTGTTAAACCATTTAATGCTAATGTACTTGAAAACATCAAGTTTGCTCTTGCTTCGTAGTTTTCGGGTTCATTAAAAGCGATTGGTCCATAATGAATTACAGTTTTCATAATTGCTTCACAAATACGATCATTTAAATATGATTTTTCATTACTAAAATAAAACTCATAAACATGAGTTAGAGAATCAACAATACCACATGCAGTTTGATGTTTAGATACTGTATATGTAAGTGTAGGATCTAAAATAGAAAACTTAGGATTTGTGAAATCAGATCCCCAACCATTTTTCTCTTTTGTTTCTTGATTAGTAACAACAGTTCCAGCATTCATCTCAGAACCAGTTGCTGCTAATGTTACTATTGAAGCAATAGGTAATGCCCCTTTAGATTCAACTTTGTAAGAATAAAAATCC
>CAYVZR010000130.1:0-2044 GCA_964456195.1 uncultured Candidatus Izemoplasmatales bacterium
AATTTATTTCCAGGCTTTTACAAACAAAATCTTGTACTTCTGGAGGAGTATTTGCAAAATTACCAACAGCTCCGCTTATTTTTCCAACTTCTACTTCTTTTCTAATTTTTTTAAACCGTTCAATATGACGACTAAACTCCTCATACCAAAGTGCCCATTTAAGGCCAAAAGAAGTAATATCTGCATGAACACCATGTGTTCTTCCAATACAAGGTGTGTTTTTAAATTTTAAAGCCTGAGACTTCAAAACTTCTAAAAAATTATTTAAGTCCTCAAATATAATATCATTTGCCTGTTTATAGATATATCCATTCGCTGTATCAACAACATCTGTAGAAGTAAGGCCATAATGTACCCATTTCTTTTCTTCCCCTAGATATTCACTGATATTTCTTGTGAAAGCTACTATATCATGTTTGGTTTCTTCTTCAATCTCTCTAATGCGTTCTAGTCTAAATTTAGCGTTTTCCTGTATCTTTTTTAGATCTTCATCAGGAACAATCCCTAACTTATTCCATGCTCCCAAACTAAACAATTCAACCTTTAACATAGCGTTGAATTTTGCTTTATCTGTGAACAATTTACTCATTATTTCTCTGCGATAGCGCTCAATCATTTTTCCATACTTCTTTTGAAACACTCAATAGTGTTTTGTAATAATGAAGTAATTGTCATAGGCCCAACTCCACCTGGAACTGGAGTAATGAAAGAAGCAATATCTTTAAGATCATCGAAATCACAATCTCCAATAAGTTTTCCATCTACTCTGTTTACACCAACATCAATAATAACTGCACCTTTTTTAACCATGTCTTTTGTAACCGTGTGTGCTCTACCAACAGCAGCGACTATTATGTCTGCTCGTAAACACTTTTCTTTTAAGTTTTGTGTTCTTGAATGTGCAATTGTAATTGTAGCATGTTCTGCCATAAGAAGCATAGCTACAGGCTTTCCTACTAAGTTACTTCTACCAATTATAAGAGCATCTTTACCTTTTATTGTAATGTTTTTACTTTTCAACATTGTTAAAATACCTTTTGGTGTTGCAGGCAAAATAGCAGGTCTACCGAGGTGCATATATGCTACATTTAATGGATGAAATCCATCTACGTCTTTTTCAATAGATATTGCATCAATTACTTTATCTTCATTAATATGTTTTGGAATTGGTAATTGAACTAAGATACCATGAACTCCTTTATCAGAATTTAAATCATTTATTATTTGTAATAATTCAGCTTCAGAAGTGTCAGATTCTTTTCTGATTATAGTGCTGTCCATTCCAGCTCTTCTGCATGCTCTACCTTTTGCTTTTACATAAGATTCACTTGCTGGATCATTCCCTACAAGTACAACCACAAGATGGGGAACAACCCCATAAGTAGCTTTCAATGATTCAACTTCTACTCTTACTTCTTCTCTAACTTCTTTTGATAATTCTTTTCCACTAATGATTTCTCCCATTATTTTTCTCCTTTAATTATGTATGAGTCTACTATTTCACCATAATAAATAACATGATAGTCATTTGTTGGATAATAGCGATCTTTTACTGATTCAAGAATATTACCTGGTTCCATAGCTTGTTTATATATAACCTTACACTCGTAATGCATCTCACAATCAGCTAAAATTGGGGGTTTTACAACTCTTGATTCAAGAAGGCTTAAATTGCATTCTTTAATCTTATCATAATCTCTTCCTGATTTGGTTCCACAAAATCCCAGAGCCTTATTTAATTTCTTATTTCCAGGAACACTAATTGTAAACTCATCACTATTCTCAAGCATTTGATATGTATCTCTTGAATACCTTACATAAACAACAAATACAGGTTTACTCCAAACGTAATTGATTCCACCCCATGCAATTGTCATAGTATTTACCTTATCATTTTTCTTTGTAGTAATAAATATTCCCTTTTGAAGCTGTTGTAGCATTTTATCTGAATTCTCATTAAATTTCATTTCGATATATTCCAAAGTATCACCTCTTAATTTATTATATCATTAGTAGTATAGATATGGTATAGCGAAAAAGAAAA
>CAYVZR010000131.1:0-1998 GCA_964456195.1 uncultured Candidatus Izemoplasmatales bacterium
TGAACAAAAGATTAGAGAACCAGAAAGTGAGATATTAGAAATAAGTTACACATAATGGCTGAATGCCACGACTTGTTCGTGGATTGGCTGTTAAGAAGAGGAGGTAAAATGACAGATGTTGATAAAAGCGGGTTCTTTATGTTTCTAAGAGAATCTAAGAAATGGGATTACTCTGTTGCAGAACAAGATGTTATGTGGAAAGGGTTCCCTAATTATATTGGTTATGAGCAACTTAAAAGTGCCATATTAATGAATACTAAAAAAAATCAACCGGTTCCACAGAAGATAGTTCAACTCGCCTGGGATGAAGTTAAAAAGAACAAAGGGATAAAACATAAAAAAGAATCAGCTTATGAGGGATGTAATAATTGTGAGTATGGATTTATAAAATTTCCTAAAATATCTCAACATAAAATTGAAATGTATAAATATAATTTAATTAATCTATTTGAATTACTCAGCTATCCTCTTATTAAGATCCACTGTCCTTGCACTGGTAAGAATGATTACATAGATGCTTTCACCAACCTTAAGAACCTATTATTCGAGAATCAAAAGTTATACGAAGTATGTTACCTAACTCTATATGCCTACTGTAAATACCACATCAATCCTAAAAGATTTATTAACTTTGATGATTTTAACCCATACAGAATATACAGTTACGTTGATTATGATAAATGTCACATCTTGAAGTTTAAAGATCTTAAATACTTCCCATACCTAATCAATCATGTCAGCAATAAACCAAGACCGGCAACGGTTATGCCGGAACTATCACTAAAGAGAATGCCAAATACTTATAATAAAAAGATTTATGAGGAGGAAAAATGAATTATTTTAGCAATGCAAAAGTAGGCGACAAGGTTTGGGATTACATTTATGGTGAAGGTGAGATAGACGGATTTGACACCTTTTGTGGCGAAGTAAATGTCAAATTTCCAGAGGAAAGATTAATTAAAGAATTTAAAGAATCATTCACAAAGGGCGGAAAGCTTGTATCGGAACACAGGTTTATGAGGTGCAATCAGCGTCTATTCTACTATGACAACAGACCGATAGTAATCACTCAGGATGATTTGAAGCTGAATGGTAATGAACAAGATTTTATGATAAATCTTATATCAAATAGTTCAAATGAATATTATTTTAGTTTTAAAGATCGTGATCCAGAAAAATATACTCGCAAAATACGCAGAGAAGAACTAAACCCAATTGTTCAGGCACCATATCGGATGTGCGGTAGCAATTTTATTGTTTATCCTTCTGTTCCTCATTGTTAATATTGACTGATAATTTCTGAGGGGGGAAACCATTTAAGGAAGGGGGGTGCTTTTCAACCAATCCTCTCCTCTCTCTCTCTTTTTCTTTTTCTTTTTCTTTTTTTAAAATAATAATACTCTTAAAATACATTCTAAAATATCTATTATCAATACTCTAAATTCTTATTTTGTTTTTTTTGCTCAGAGGGCTGACTGTGATATATATACTAAAGACACCCGGCTTCCCCTTTGATGGGGGGCTTCGATTATGTGTTTTGCATGATCAATTCATAAATATTGACCTTGACCAGTGATCTAATATGGACATATTGTCTGTAAGTGCTTGATCTATATAGAATAAGCCACTTTAGCACCTGTAACTGAATACCTAATCTGTTACACCTATGATGCAATCCACCTACAATGTGTCATAAATAAGTGACACTCTACTATGATGTGTCATAAAAAGGTGACAGTTTCCTTAGGTGCATTGTTAGATTTAATCTAGAATCTACATTAACTTGTACCCCATAACTTCTTTCTTTATAACCTTTTACAGTTGGTTTATTTATATACTGTGTATTATTGCCATGCGTGGGCGTGTTCCTTAAATGCTATCGGTGTTTGGATTTGTTCCTGGTGATGTTATTATTTATGATCTGCTGCCGGTGGACCCGTAGATGTGTTATTGTGTGAAAATAGTTTATTGAGTGTGTTTGTGGTGTTGGTGTGTGTT
>CAYVZR010000132.1:0-1941 GCA_964456195.1 uncultured Candidatus Izemoplasmatales bacterium
AATGCTGCTGAAATGAGAAAAATGGGATATACTGTGGATGTTTTCGAAGCTCTTCATGAATTTGGGGGAGTCCTAAAATACGGAATTCCTGATTTTAGATTACCTAAAGATATTGTTACTACTGAAATAAACAGATTAAAAGATATGGGTGTTAATTTTCATAAGAATGTAGTTATTGGAAAATCAATAACAATTGATCAACTTCTTAACGAAGAAGGATATGAATCATTGTTTTTAGGTAGTGGAGCAGGCCTTCCAAGTCCGTTAGGTGTTCCAGGAGAAAATTTGAGTGGTATTTATTATGCTAATGAATTTTTAACAAGAGTAAATTTAATGAAATCATTTAAATTTCCGTTATATTCTACACCTGTAAGAATCGGTGATAAAGTTGCTGTAGTAGGTGGAGGAAATGTTGCAATGGATGCTGCAAGAACTGCTAAAAGGTTAGGAGCTAAAGAAGTATTCATATTGTATAGACGTGATATGGACTCTTTACCTGCCAGACTTGAAGAAATACATCATGCAATAGAAGAAGATATTGATTTTAGGTTATTGTCTAATCCTATTGAATTTACTGGAGATAATTATCAATTAAAACAAGTAAAATGTGAAATTATGGAACTTGGAGAAGAAGATAGTTCTGGGCGCAGAAGACCTATGCCAACTAATGCTTTTATTACCTATGATATTGATTCTTGTATCATATCAATAGGTAATAAACCTAATCCAATATTAAAAGATTCAACCGCAAAATTAGCAGTTGATAAATGGGGAAGAATTGTGACTGAGAATCACCAAACTTCAATCCCAGGAGTATTTGCCGGAGGAGACGTTGTAAGTGGTGCAGCTACTGTAATACTTGCGATGGGTGCTGGTAAAGATACAAGTATTGAAATGGATAAATATATTAAATCAAAGCAAGGTTAATTACTTTGCTTTTTTCAATTGACAAAGCAACTTAAAAAGTGTAAAATTTTTTTATGATGCTTTGATAGTCAAAATAATTTTCAAGGAGGATGAAATGTCAAAAATCGGATTAATAGTTTGTGGGAATTCAGGAATTGATTATATTGAACATAAATATGATATCGCCGTTATTAGATCAATATTATTCGTAGGAAAAGAAGAATACACAGATTTCGTTGATATCACAGCGGAGGATTTTTATAAAAAACTAAGTGATAACCCGGCTTTAACACCTTCTACTGCTCGAGCAGCTACTGGTGTTATATTAGAAGAATATGAGAAAATGAGAGATAGAGGATTTGATGAAATATTAGTAATCTCACTTTCTAGTAAATTAAGTGGGACATATGAAGGCTGTGTGTTGGCTGCTAATATTATTGAAGATTGTACTGTAACTGTGTTTGATTCTCATACTGTTTCTTATCCTGAAGCTAAAATGGCATTAGATGCTGCGCAAATGATTCTAGAAGGAAAAGGAATTGAAGAAATTATAGAACATCTTGAGCACATTAGGAATAATCATATATTTTGGTTTAGTGTTGATACATTAAGATATTTGGTAAAGAATGGTAGATTAAGTGGAGCAAGTGGTTTTGTTGGTAACTTACTTAAAATCAAGCCTTTGTTAGTATTAACTAAGGATGGAAGACTTGAAGCTTTAGAAAAAATAAGAACTTGTTCAAAATCAACAGCTAGAGTTATTGAAGTATTTTTAGAAGCATCAAAGGGATTAGAAATAGAACCATTTTTGATTCATGCGAATGCCAATGAAAGAGTTGAGCATATAAGAGGAGAAATCCTAAAAGCTAGACCTGAATTAAAGGAAATTAAAGCCTATCCAATAACTCCAGTTGTTGGAGCACATGTTGGACCTGGAACAGTCGGGGTAGGATATATATTAAAGAAGTAAGAAAAGAGGGACTTAGATGAAATCAACCAAGAAAATCATAAATGAACTTTTAGTTGAAGTATTCA
>CAYVZR010000133.1:0-1850 GCA_964456195.1 uncultured Candidatus Izemoplasmatales bacterium
CCATTTACTTACCCTCAACTATTTTAGTTCTAATTATTTGTCTTAATGATTTTTCACCTGATAATCTAATTACTTCTTTAAACCATAGGAATAAAAAAGTTAAATAGATTCCAAAGAGAAGACACCAAAGTCCTAATACAAAAAAGGAATTTTTAGCTATTAGTAACATAAAGGCACTAGAGGACAAATTGACTCCCATACCTAGTTGTATTAGTGCATAAATAACCCCGATATAAAGAGCAAGATTTAATGTAAGATCAACTGTTGAAATTACTAAATTGAATACATTTTTTATTTTCATTATAATTCTCCTAAATTTTATAAATTGGACAATTTCGACAACTAAATTTATCGATAATTTCTTTAACTTGATTTTCCATAATTATTTCCTTATGATTAGACTACTTTTACCTTTCCATATATTGTCTATATGATCTGTATATATTTCAACAAGTGCATCACATGATAAATTTGATTTTAATACTTCAGAAAGACTTATATTATATGTGTGTTCTGCGCTCTTATCTACATTTGTAGTATTTATATGAATACACTTTATACCATAATTTATAACAACTTTAGCATTCTTTTCTGTCATTAATGAAGTAAAATTATTAATACGAGCTTTTTCCTGTTTACTCAATAAGCTTCTTAACTGCATCTCTTCTCTTGTTGGCATCTTAAATGTCTCCTATATTGTGTAAATTGGACAATTTCGACAACCAAATTTGTTGTTCTTTTTAGTCTCAATTAATTTGTTTCTAAATTCTACAGTTCTTGGATTGTTCCAGATATCATCAACAAAGTTTTCACAATTCAAAACACTCAATCCAGTTTCCCAACCTTCTGTTCCTTCTGTAAAACTACAAGGAAAGAAGTCACCTTTTACATTGATATATGAACTTTCTAAAGTTGATTCACATGGCTGGATATATTGTCCCATTTCTTTATATTCTCCTTCAGATAAAGAATTGAAGAATTTTAAAGATCCACAAGAATCAAAGCCATAGTTAATATTATTTGTCTTACATCTCTCAACTAAAAGATTAAATTTAATTTGAGAAAGAGGATGAAAACCAACTCCACGACCTTTAGTTTTTAAGGCTAAAAATACAATTGCATTCAGTTTTTCAAGTCTTGGATCTGAAACAACTTGGTCAATAAGCTCCATAGATCTATCAAATGTCTCCTCAGATATCATCATATGACAATTTATTTGTTCCATTCCTAAATCAGTAAGATTCTTAACTGACTCAGCAAAAATATCCGGTTCATGATATCTGGAAATTGCAGCTGCTCCACAATATTTTGCAATCTCTTTTGCTGTTTCTTTATCTACTTGAGAAGCTGTAATATTAGGAATTATTCCACAATTATTTGCATATTTCATCATTTTCCAAAGATCTGGATTTGTCTGACATTTTGAATCAGCTCCAAAAGCTACTTGAGTTAAAGAATGAGGGAGTTTATCAAACACTTTTTTGAATGTTTCAAAGCTCATGTTTTTTCCTTTTGGATTATTCCCTTTATAGCAGAAATCACAGATTTTTTCTTGACCATAATCTTTACTATCGAAAATCCCTCCTGTACCATTACAAATTGTTGTAACTTCTAAGTCTAGGATTGTTGGTGCTGGAAATGCTTCAACATCTTCTTTTAATGTTTTACCCCAAGTTTTCATACATCCATTTTCTTTATTGAAAATGTAATTCGCATTATCACTTTTTAGTATTTTGGTTTCTTCACTATTAAGAACAACATAATCTTTTTCTTTATAAATTGTCATTGATGTTTTGAGATTTTTTAATCCTTCTGGCATTGGTAATTTTTCTTTCATATTTGAATTCTCC
>CAYVZR010000134.1:0-1836 GCA_964456195.1 uncultured Candidatus Izemoplasmatales bacterium
TCACTCATGGTGGTAGCTTTTTTACTGAATAGGTATTTTTGAAGTCAAAATGTACTCGATAATTATCTCATTATTTTGTGTATAAATATATACAAAATGATTTTAATGAAAGGGTTTTTATGATATGATATATTGTGGTGTTATAATACAATAATAAAGGAGTAAAATATGAAAAATATTAAAATTGTAATTTGGGGATTTGGAGCCATGGGTAGAGGGATGGCAGACATGCTTTTATCTAAAAAAGGAGTAGAGATTACAGGTGTTTGTGATCTTCATCCGAATCTAGTAGGGAAAAGTATTTTTAATGCTTTAGAGAGTGATCAAGGAAATCATCCTGAAGTAATAGTTAACGGTAATATTAATGAGTTGTTAGTTAAAGAGAATTGTGATCTAGTTTTACTAGCAACAGATTCTTATACAAGAAAAGCATTTGATAAAATGAAAATGATTTTGGAAAAAGGCATCAACGTAATTAGTACAGCTGAAGAAATGTCTTACCCAAAAGCACAAGAACCAGAATTAGCTAAAGAATTAAATAAAATAGCAAAAGATAATAAAGTTACTGTACTTGGGACTGGAATTAATCCTGGATTTATAATGGATTTGTTAGTAGTTGCATTAACAGGTGCAATGACAGATGTTACACATATAGAAGCAAATAGAGTAAACAGTTTAAGTCCTTTTGGACCTGCAGTAATGGAGGAACAAGGAGTTGGGATCACTTATGAAAAATTCATGAAAGGTATTGACGATTCGTCACTTGCTGGACATGTTGGATTTGTGGAAAGTGTAAATATGATTGCTGACGCAATAGGGGTTAAATTAGATAAATTTGAACAACAAATGGCTCCAATTGTTACTAACGTAGATAGAAAAAGCAAGTACGGAGAAGCATTAAAAGGAAATGTTGCTGGAGTTAATATGACAGGGCAAGGCTTTGTAAATGGAGAAGTGTTCATAGATATGAAACATCCACAACAAATTGAACCTGAACTAGAAGGTACGCATACGGGTGACTATATTAATATCAAAGGAACACCGGAAATCCATATGGCGATTAATCCAGAAATAGATGGTGGGATTGGAACAATTGCAGTATGTGTAAACATGATTCCACATGTTCTAAATTCAAGACCTGGATTAAAATCAATGATTGATTTACCTGTGCCAAGAGCTATAATGGGAGATATGAGAGATTTACTCGAAGAATAGAAAAATTCTGATAAGTGGATATATTGAATTTGTAAGTAATATCGCAATGGAAGGAATAACTAAAACAAGGAAGGATTGATTTTAATGATTAATAAAGGTACTTATGTACGAATTAGAAAAACCATATTAAAACCTAATGAAAGATCAAATAATTTACCAGAAGACACAAAAAAAGTTCCATTTAAAATGTGGATAAAAGGGTACCTTGTTGAAGACGCTGATTTATTTGATATCGTCAGTATAAAAACTGTTACCGGTAGAATTGAAACAGGCCGTTTAAAAGAAGCATCTCCTCCATATAAACATTCATATGGTGACTTCATTCCTGAGATGTTGAAGTTAAGAGAAATCATCTATAAAGATTTCCGTGGTGATAATAATGAATAATACATACCAAAGCTTAATGGATAGAAAAAATGAAATCATTAAAAAATCAGTTGGACTTGATTACTCTAAATACGAGTTAGAAGGAATTGGATTTGATTTTGAATTAATGATGAATGATCAAGGATATGATATTGAAACAATAAAGAAAATACAATCTGAAAATATGGTTGGAAATACACCTTTAGTAGAACTAAAAAATATAACTAAATATGCAAGAAAATATTCTAAACCAGG
>CAYVZR010000135.1:0-1831 GCA_964456195.1 uncultured Candidatus Izemoplasmatales bacterium
GTGAACACTCCCCCACTTAATTGAGTAACTCAATTTGAAGAAGGGGCTTCTTAGGTTGTGCGAGCTACCGCTCGCAAGATTACTAAGCTAACAAGGCTGTCCCAGCCTCTATTGAATTTGTTAAACAAGACATCATACCTTTTGTAGCGATATTAATCGCTGCGTTATGATCTCTATCTATGACATTACCACATTCACAAGAATATATTCTTGTTGATAGTGGTAGTGTCTTTTTCTTTGTTCCACAAACACTACATATCTTACTAGATGCATAATACTTATTCACTTTGTGTAGTGTTTTACCACTGTCTTCACACTTGTAAGATAAGTTATGTAAGAATTTGTTGTAACTTATGTCTGATACTTGTTTGCTAAAATATTTTGTTTTCATCATTTCAACTAAGTCTAATGTTTCTACACAGATAATATCATACATATTTACTAGTCTTCTTGATTCTTGATGTAAGAAATCATCTCTTTGATTTCTTATCTTTTCATGAATTTTAGCTACAACTAGTTTTTGTTTGTAGTAATTGTTACTGCCTTTCATTCTTTTAGATAGTTTGCGTTGTGCTTTTGCTAGTTTCGTTAATGTGTTTATATAATACATTGGGTAATTGGCTTTCTTACCTGTTGTATCTACATAAAACCCATTTAATGCGAAATCTAATCCAATCACTTTTTGAAAACTATCATCTATTACTTGTATCTCTTCTTCATATTCTATTCGAAGAGACACATAATACTTATTAGTTGCGCTTTTTGAGATTATGGCCGCTTTTATAATTGATCCATATGGAAGTTCACGATGTTTACGTAATTTCACTATTCCAAGTTTGGGTAACTTGACTCCATTACCTACTACTCTGACATTATCATTTGTTGTATGTGTAGTATATGTATTCCTAAAATGCCTTTTACTTTTATAGTTAGGATAATTGTGGGTTCCTTTAAAGAAATTATTAAAGGCAGATTCTAAATTTACCCAAGCACTTGTTAGTGCTTGCGAATCTACTTCTTTCAAATATTCAAAGACATTTTTATAGTAAGCTGGCGTTAGATATTTATGAGATTTTAATAGTTCAGGATAGTCATGGAATAGTTGATAAACACTTTCTTTTTCATTTAAAAGAAGATTATGTACTTTTCTAACACAACCAAATGTCTTGTTGATTAAAACTTCTTGAATTTCATTTGGGTATATTCTATATTTATATCCTTTTCTTTTCATGATATCTCACCTACTCCTTATTACTTTAGCTTATCTATTTTCACCTTGTGTTTCAATATATCTTTTAACTACATCAGTAGTTACTCCTCCTGATGTAATTAGACAAAAGCTCTTTGTCCAAAACGATGATTTCCATAGCTTTGATCTCACATTTGGAAAATTCTTTTTTATCATTCTTGATGTAGAACTTTTATAAGCATTTATGAATTTGGATAATTCTGTGTTTGGATGTGCTTTAAACAGAATATGCACATGATCCATATCATGATTGAATTCCTCAAGAAAAATATTATAAGATTTTCCTATTGTAATGAAGCGTTCTTTCGCAAAATTACTTATCTCGTCATCAAATACATTCCTTCGGTACTTTACAACTAGAATGAGATGATAATACAATTTGAATACTGAATGATTATTATTGTCTAATTTCATTTAATCCCAACCTTAAATAGTTTTACTACCTATATAATATTATATCATTCTATGTGAATTATTACAATCCTATTCATGTGAAAAAATTTATAGAAAAACGAACCAAAAAATAGTGGTTCGTCAGAAAATCGTGTTTAATTCATCCCCCACTTACCTTTACTTTGTTTC
>CAYVZR010000136.1:0-1664 GCA_964456195.1 uncultured Candidatus Izemoplasmatales bacterium
TGAATATAAGGTAATAAATAATGTACAGTTTATAAAATCAATTGTATTAACTCCTCCTCTTATTCTCTTTCCAAAGAGAAATACAAGATCTGGCTATTTCGAAGAAGTATATAGCAATCCAATTGAAAATCTGAAAATAAATAAATCCCACTTCTTTTGCTATCCAGCAAAAGTAGGTGATTCTCTTGCTTTCATCTATTTCCATCGTGATTTCATGAATATGGGAATATCTCTTGCAAACTTATTTGAACTAGCTACAGAAGAAGAATTTTTAAATACTAACCCTAATCTGGTTTTAGTCTTCGGTGCAAGACTTGCAGGGAATCCAAAGAAAACAGTCTTTTATTCTGATAAAGAGAATGATATTTATACAGGATTAATAAGTAATACCGAAGAAGTAGACTACTTTGGTTATATGAAGAAGATTATATTAACACTACATAACATTAGAATGATTGACAAAAACTATTTACCAATTCATGGAGCAATGGTTCATGTTGTATTAAAAAGTGGTAAAACAGCCAATATCGTTATAGTAGGAGATAGTGGTGCAGGTAAGTCTGAAAGCTTAGAAGCTTTCAGATCCGTTAGTAAAAAATACTTAAAGGAAATGAAAATCATTTTTGATGATATGGGAACCTTTAAAATTACAAATAATCAAGTATACGGATATGGTACAGAAATAGGCGCTTTTGTAAGACTAGATGATTTAGAAAGTGGCTATGCATTCAAGAAAATGGATAGAGCAATATTCATGAATCCTGGGAAAGTAAATTCAAGAGTTTTAATTCCAGTATCAACATATAATGAAATCATGAATGGGTATAAAGTTGATATTTTACTTTATGCTAATAACTATCAAAAATCAAAAAAAGCTATTACAATCTTTGAAGATAAAGAAAAAGCAAAAGATGTATTTGTAAAAGCCTTAAGAAAAGCAAAAGGTACTACTTCTGAGACTGGTATTGTTGAATCATTCTTTGCTAATCCTTTTGGTCCACATCAAAGAAAAGAACAAACAAACAAAATTATTGATTCAGTATTCTCTAATCTATTTGATAACAATATTTTAGTAGGTGAGATTTATACAATGTTAGCAATTGATGGTTATGAACAAAAAGGTCCAAAGAAAGTGGCTACTAAGTTGTTTGATTGGATTAATGAAACAGAACTATAATAGACATCATAAAAGGCAAAACTAAGAGTTTTGCCTTTTAAATATATTTTGGTTCTGTGACAAGGATTCGGGTAGAACCCATTTTTTTTACACTTACTCCAAAAGAAAAACCGTAATGTTTAGAAATCATAAAGATTTCATTTTTTTACAGCCTCCTCCTCATTTTTCTAGCGCATCTATAACTTCTTTAAAAGACGTTTTTACAATCAATTCCCATATGATTCTTTCAGTTTTTTTTCTAAATAAATTAGTTGACAAATTTTCTTGCTCAATAAACTTATTTATTAAAGCATTTCTTACTTCATTGAGTTTGATTCCTCTTTCAGGCCCACGAATATCATCATGCTGTAGACGATTAATAAGCTTTTCAATTTCATTTATTTCAACAATTTTCGAATTACCTTTAAATACATACTCTACAATTAGTTCAAGTTGATATCCAACTAGTGCCCAAGAAGATTTATTTCGTCTTGTTATGTTTCTTAAG
>CAYVZR010000137.1:0-1658 GCA_964456195.1 uncultured Candidatus Izemoplasmatales bacterium
CCACCAAACACAAGTATAATTCCTATAGCTAGTCTTAAATCAAATACTTCATTCAAAAAGAATACAGCAAATATTGGGCCAAATACACTTTCTGTGGAAATGAGTATAGCTGCTTCTGTTTCGTTGGCGTATTTTTGACCAATCGATTGAAAAGTAAATGCAACAAAACTCGCAAAGAATCCTATAAGTACAGCGGCTAGTAATATTTTAACACTATTCCAATCAGCAAAGTCAACTTGTGGTATTCCCGCTTTTAACATCATTGCGACAAACGCTAATACAGATACTACTAATAACTGAAAAGCCATTAATACTACTGGATCTTTCTTTTTAGCATGTATACCTAGAAGATATATATGCATTCCCCAGAACATAGCGCCTATAAACGTATAAACATCACCCATATTAAATGATCCAAAGTCCTTAAAGTCAACTGATATAACAATTATACCTATAAATGTTATAGCTGCGGCAAGTAACGTTTGTTTATGTACTAATCTCTTTTCCATTACGTAAACTATTAAAGGTAATATTACTATATAACCCGCAGTTATTAATGCATTATTAGAAGCACTCGTTATTTCTAATCCCCAGGTTTGAAAAAAGAAACCTAGGAATAAGAATATTCCTAGAAATAAACCTTTCTTTACAGTATCTTTATCCGTCTTAATAATTCTCTTAAAGAATATTAAGAAGATAAATACGGCTGCTATAAAGAAACGAACAAATAACAGTTGAGAGTCATCCCATCCGCTATTCATTATATACTTATTCACTATAAAACCAATACCCCATATTAGTCCGGTACTGATGAGTAAAATTCTTGCTGTATTCCTGTTCATAAAGTTTCCTCTTAGCTTTTATTTTTCCTCTTCAAGAATTAATTCAACTTGATCTATTATACTATCAACAATTGTTAAGACTTTAATATGTCCACAGTCTATTTTAATAATAGGTTGTTCCCCATTTTTTGGAAGTTCTTTCAATTTACTCATTATCAGTTCATGCAGTGTTTTATATTCATCACTTCTTGAATCAATTTTGATTCCTAACTTTCCTTCAATATCACTTATTAACATCTCTCCATCTAAGATATATCCAAACTCGTTGATAGTTTCTGAAAATTCACTTAGAAAATCATGCTCATCGTATATATTGCCAACAATTTCTTCAACTATATCTTCTAGAGTAACAATTCCTTCTAATTCATTAGAGTCATTTATGATAAATGCTAGATGTTCAAATGAATCTCTCATATGTTTTAATAGTACATTTATTTTCATATCTCTATTGATAATATATGGTTTTCTTACCAAGGACGATATATTAATATCATTTAGTGACTTATCTGTTAATTCAATTAACAAGTCCTTAATAAAGATAACACCTGCAATGTTGTCTTTATTACCATTGAAGACTGGAATTCTAGAATATCTAGATTCAATGATGTTATGTAGATTAGGTTTTGCTAAATCTAAACCTATGATATCACTCTTATGTGTCATAATCATATCAGCTGTTAAATCATCTAGTTTAAAGATTCTATTCATCATATTTCTTTCTTCTGATTTATACAATCCTTCTACTTGACCATAAACAATCATTTCTTTGATTTCATTTTCTGTTATCTTATCTATTCCCTTTTTAGGTTTAAATCC
>CAYVZR010000138.1:0-1635 GCA_964456195.1 uncultured Candidatus Izemoplasmatales bacterium
ATTTCTCTAGTTTTGGACTATCAGGGCTTGCGATTCACGGAGCATTCTTTACCGCCTTAGTTTGTGCTTATTTTTATACTAAAAAAAGAAAAATTAATGTTTACAAAATACTAGATATAGTAGCTGTTGGATTCATCATCGCTCAAGCATTTGGCAGATGGGGGAACTTCTTTAATCAAGAAGCACATGGTGGTATTGTTGGTGGAATGACTGATGGTGTTGCTAATCTTACTATAGAACAACAATTTAATTTCTTAAAAAACACTATTCATTTACCAAACTTTATTGTAAATAACATGTATATTGTTAGAGGATGGCATTCATTAAGTGTTGAGCCATTGACGGGGTTCTATCACCCCACATTCTTCTATGAATCAAGCATTAATATAATTGGATTTATAGTAATGTTAGTTTTAAGAAGAACTAAGAAACTTCATTTCGGTGAATTAATGTCTATATATTTGATTTGGTATGGTGGATTGAGAATATTCATTGAAACAATGAGAACAGACCCACTTGTATTTGAATTTTTAGGGATTACAATGAGAGCGGCTATTGTCACATCAGTGTTGATGATTTTGGCTGGTATTGGATTATCTGTATTTATTAGATTAAAAGGTAAAGCGGGTACATATGGAAGTATCCCTGGATATTTTGGTTATAAAAAAGAAAAAGTAGTGGAAGCAACAGGAGAAGTATCAGAAGAAAAATAATTTGGAGTGATATATATGTCGTTTTCAACTGAAATAAAAACAGAATTACAGAGTTTAAAACAATCAAGTTGTTGCAATAAAGCGGAATTATCAGCTTTATTGCATATTGGTGGTTCAATTGAAAAGAATAGTCTAGGCTTGAGCCTGGCATTTCAAACTACTAATAACGCTGTAATACGACGTTTTGTAATTTTACTAAAATCATTGTATGCTCTTGATTTAACCATTATTAAGAAACATACAAATAAATTAAAGAAACATAGTATCTATATAGTAAAGATTTCAGAACAAATTGAATTTCTATTGTCTGATTTATCACTTTTAAGTGAATCGGCGGTGTTCTTTCAATACGTTGATGAAAGACTTATAGAAAAAGAGTGTTGTAAAAAAGCTTATCTAAGAGGGGCCTTTTTAGCTGCGGGTTCAATAAACTCGCCTGAAACAAGTGCTTATCATATGGAAATTCAAGCTTTTTCAGAAGTTCAAGCTAATGTTGTAAAGGAAATAGCCAATTATTTTTATTTAAATGCTAAAGTTGTTAAAAATAGAAGAGGATATATAGCTTATATTAAAGAAGCTGAAAGAATCGCTGATTTTATAAGAGTGATAGGTGCAAGCAATTCTCTATTTGAATTTGAAGATTCAAGAATTAAAAGAGATTTTAAAAACTCAATTAATAGAGTTATTAACTGCGATATAGCAAATGAAAAAAAAGCTTTGGATGCTGCAATCAAACAACTTAAATATATAAAAGTGATAGAAGATAGTGAGACTAAGAATATTAGCAAGAGCATGGCTGATGCGATATTTCTAAGAAAGAAATATCCAGACGCATCTTTGTTAGAATTAAGTTATGCTTCACTAGAACATTATGAGAAGCGAGTATCAAAATCAGCTTTAAATCATAGATTCAGAGCGATTA
>CAYVZR010000139.1:0-1618 GCA_964456195.1 uncultured Candidatus Izemoplasmatales bacterium
ATGGCAGGAATAGTAATAGCAACAATTTTACTGTTAATTTAAGGAGAATATATGAATTTAAGATTTTATGTGAAATTTCCAACAGAATCGGTTTTCACAGAAATAACAAATATTATTAAAGCAAATTCAGTTGATATATCAAGAAGTCTTTTTTCAAAAAAGTTTAAAAGTGTTCAAGATAGTATAAGTGCGAAAACAATATACAATGAAACAGTTAACAATAAAATGAATACAGCTGTTACATGGATGGAAGCATATGTCACTACAGATTTCAAATCTGATAATACATATGGTTTTGACACTAGTGAATATGGTATAAACGCAAGTGAAAGTTATGGTTTTTTAAGCGAAGGTCGTATATTCACAGGTGCAATTTTCCCAAATACAACAGAGGTACAAAACAAAAGAACTGATAATGGTATAAGCTTTGAAATAGTAGATAATGGCTATCTATTAGATAAGGACAATGATATTATATCTTATCCAATTGCAGTTAGTGATGAAAATGTTTTATACAATCCAGGTGATAAAACACATTCGATTGTACATCAATTATTATATCAAGCTGGATTAACTGATAGTGATATAAACACTAATTTATCAATAAATAAAGAAGTAGCATATTTAGCATTAGACGCAGAAAAAACAACATATAAAAAAATCCTTGATGATTTATTATATGAATATCATTGCGTATATTACTTTGATGATGATGGATTGTTTAACATATATAATTGGAGACACGATGTTGTAACTCTTACAGAAAACATTGAGCCTAGTGATATAGAAGATGCAAAAGGTGTTAAGCGTGAAAGAAACATACTTGATTATAGTGGATATAAAATAGAATATAAAACTGTAGATACAAAAATAAACGCTTTGTTATATAGAGCAAATTTAGGTGATGATGGAAAGTTAATGTTACCTTCTCAACTATACCCTGCAAATGTTTTAAATGAAGATATATATCAAAAGTTTAGTACTGACTGGTTAGTTGAAGATGCTAAGATTCTGCTAACATATAATCACGTTCTACGTGCTACAATGGACGACATTGATGTTACTACGGAAGTTTACGATAACGAGCAAGCACAGCTTATTTTTCAAAACAACACAGGTGAAAACCAAAGATTATACATTGTTGATATACGTGGTGATGTAATCTTTGAAAGTGGTGATGGTGAAGTATTAGTTACACCAACGAGCAATAAATATGAAGACATAAAAGCAGAATATTTACACACAGGTGAATTAGCTAATGAATTTGGCGATGCACTTTTTAACAACAACATACTTAATGGTCAATATATTTATAGTTTTAGTAGCACAAAAGAATATCAATTAGGCACAAAAGCACATTTAGACACAGGTAAATACGAAACAAACGTTATTATATATGAAAAGGAACTCAATGTTTACACACAAAAATACGCATATACTGCGATAGGTATAAGTGAACATATCCCACAAACAAACGGTATTAGTAGAAACATCATAGGTGAAGTAGACAACAGTACAAAAAGCTTACAATTAATTACTAGTTCAAATGTTGTTTCTTTTAGTCAAAGAGATGGAGCGGTTGGAAATAATCCATTAATTACTGCAATATTGAAAAACA
>CAYVZR010000140.1:0-1551 GCA_964456195.1 uncultured Candidatus Izemoplasmatales bacterium
ACACCTTGTATAATTAATTTGTATTAAATTAACTATACTTTCCTTTCTTTAAGATTTTATATTAATCTCCTATAATGAAATTACAAACGTTGTGGAGTGTGACATTTGACACCTACTCCTTGAGAGTGATATGGAGGGTACAACCACAACTAATATGATAAATGTGAATTAGCTAGTAACACTTAGAGTGTGTATTTACAAGGTTACATAGTATTAGTCATGTGGGTTCATAACGTTTGAATAAAATAAGGAGGTTTTTTATTTTGATTTATATTGGAATCGATGTCGCATCTTTAAAGCATGACATCATCATTATTGATGATTATGGAGAAATCATCAAAGATCATTTTACAATTAGCAACGATAGAGTAGGTTTTAAAAAACTCCATACAGAGATCAAGTCCTGTATGAAGTCAGTTAATGACATACATATAGGAATGGAAGAAACCGGAATATATCACGAAAACTTAAGAGATTTTTTGATATCAAAAGGTTTCACTGTGTATACTATAAATCCATTACTAACATCTTATAGTCGCAAAGCTTCGTCCCCACGAATGACTAAGACTGATAAGATAGACGCAACGGCAATATGCCGTTATATAATGAATAACATTAAGGGTCTCCATTCCTATACGCCTTCATTATATCATCTAGATGAATTAAAACAAATATCTAGAAACTACCACTCTAAGAAGCAGCTTCTTTCCAGGAGTAAAACAGAACTAAAAAGATTACTTCATATATCATTTCCTGAATTCAAAATACATTTTGATCCATTCTCTAAATGGGCGCTAGAAATACTTAATGATTATCCATTACCAATCAACTATAGTGGTCTACATACAACTACGTTAGCAAGCCGTCTAAGAACAAAGAGTGATCGTTATAATCAAGCTATATTACTTAAGCAATTAGCAAAAGATTCTATCGGTAAATCCAATAGTTCTCAAGCATTCCTAATTCGTTCTATCATAAGTGATATCATTCACTATGATAAACAAATCAAGGTTCTTAAAAAGACTATTACAACTAAATTAAAGCTGTTTCCTAAAATTACTTCAGTACCAGGAATAGGGCCTATTAATGGGGCAACAATCTTAGGAGAAACAGGTGATATCCATCGCTTTAATAATAAGCATGCATATTTCGCCTATTATGGATTAGATCCTATTGTTTATGAGTCAGGGAAATATAAACTTAAGAAATCTAAAATATCTAAACGTGGTAGTAGGTTTCTTAGAACCGCAGCTTTTAGTGCATCCCGAGTAGCTTGTGTAGGAAAGTCTAAACAGTCTAATAAGTTCAGGGAAAAGTACTATCGTATGAAGAAATCAGGGAAACATCATAACACAATTATATGTGCAGTTTCAAAAAACATAATTCATTCAATCTACAAAATCCTTAAAGACAATATTTTTTATGATGATTCTAAGTAAGTAAATTTCTATTCATATATAAATTTACGGTTCTTTGAACCTCTTTTAAATATGTCTTATTACTGAATTTTTGACTATTTTTATCTTTTACTTGTTTTTTCTATAGCTAGCT
>CAYVZR010000141.1:0-1535 GCA_964456195.1 uncultured Candidatus Izemoplasmatales bacterium
TTAGAAGCAATAGCCTATCAAACAAAAGATGTTATCAATATTATGCAAGATGAATCAAAGATAAAATTGAAAACTTTAAAAGTAGATGGTGGCGCTTCTCAAAATAACTTCTTAATGCAATTCCAAGCAGATATTTTAAATACAACCATCTATCGACCTAGAATTACAGAAACAACAGCTTTAGGAGCTGCATACCTAGCGGGTCTAGCAACAGGATATTGGAAATTAGCAGAAATACAAAAAAAATGGCAAATTGATGCTGAATATATAACTAATATGAGTCATGAAAATCGTAAAAAACTATATACTGATTGGAAAAAAGCTCTAAAAGCATCAATTAAGTTTGCTAAATAAATGGAGGATATAAATATGGAAGAGAAATACTTAAATTTTAACAAAAAAAAGAGTAAATCAGAAAAAAAAGTTATTATTGGCGGTGTAATTACTGCTGTAGGAATTATATTAGCTTTACTTGGACAAGTTAACCAAGTAGCACTTATTGTAGGAATCATAGTAGGCCTTGCAGGGCTTGTATACTTGTTTATAGGATTTACAGCTTTTACAAAAGTTAAAAAAACATTTAAGGTGGAAGTATTAGCAAAAATGTTTAAAGAAGCAATTCCTGACATTCAATATTCACCAAGTTCAGGATTAAATCAACAAGATGTATATGCAACAGATTTCTTAAAAAGAGCTGATCGTTTTCACACAGAAGACTTATTGACAGGATCATTTGCTGGAGTGAATTTTATATCATCAGATGTTAAGTTAGAAGAAAGACATGTACAACACACCAAAAACGGAACTAGAGTCTATTATGTTACATACTTCTTAGGTAGAGTCTTCAAATTCGATTTTAATAAAGAATTTGTCGGTTCTTTACATGTATTAGAAGCTGGATCACCTAGGTCTAAAGGATTTAAAAAAGTTAAATTAGAATCAATTGAATTTAATAAAAAATTCAAAACTTTCTCAACAGAAGATATTACTGCTTTTTATATCTTAACGCCTCCAATTATGGAAGCAATTAACAATATAGAAAAAAGACATCCTGGTCGCATAGGATTTAGTTTCCGTGGAGATCATATGTATGTAGCCATAAATAACAATAAAGACACTTTTGAAGTGCAAATGTTTAGGAAAATTGATGAAAAAATGATTGAAGAATTTAAACAAGATTTACTATTTATTAAGGAATTCATAGTTACTTTAAAATTAAACAAGAACTTATTTAAGAAATAATTGCTAATTTGGTTAAATAACTATAAAAATCAAGTATTTAGTGATAAAATAGAATATATAAAAAAATAGGAGGATATATATGTTTACATTATTAATAAGACCTGGTGCAATTGTCGGAATCATTATTGTAGCCTTAATATTAATCGTTGTATTTTGGTTCATTGGGGTTATGAACAAATTGAGACAATTATCTTTAAAGGTTGATGAAGCAGAATCGGGAATTGATGTTGCTTTAACTAAAAGATTCGATATGCTTACAAAAATGCTTAAAACAACAAAAGGGTATGCAAAAC
>CAYVZR010000142.1:0-1501 GCA_964456195.1 uncultured Candidatus Izemoplasmatales bacterium
TGGATATATATACTGATGCTTCATTTGATAGTTACGGATATTTATTAGATGAATCAGGTAAATTTATCAACCAAGATGATGATAGTAATGGAAATAGCGATTTCTATATATCTGGGTATTTCCCAGAACCAGGAACATATTATATTGTTGTATGTGGGTATAGTCCACTTGATAGTGGAACATATGCATTACAAGTAATATTTACACTCCCTATTTCATAGAATATATATAATATAATAGATGATAAATTAAAAACTGTGAATTTAAATTCACAGTTTTTTTTATAGTATCTAATGTTTAAATTGAATTGTTGATTGAACTGCCTTTTTCCATCCACTGTATAGATTTTTTCTAATATCATCATCGATAAGAGGTTTAAAAGTTTTTGTTGTTTTTGCTAGACTCTTGAGTTCCTCAATATCCTTAAAGAATCCCGATGATAACCCACAAATATAAGCTGCACCTAATGCTGTTGTTTCACTAATTCTTTGTCTCGCAATTTCACAATTTATGATATCACTTTGAAATTGCATTAAGAAATTGTTCATGCTAGCACCACCATCAACTTTTAATGATTTTATATGAATTGATGATTCATAACACATTGCTTCAACTATATCCTTTGTTTGGTAAGCTAAGCTTTCAAGAGTTGCTCTTGTAATGTGTTCAATGGAAGTACCTCTTGTCAATCCATAAATTGCACCCTTACACTCACTATCCCAATATGGTGTTCCTAAACCAACAAATGCAGGCACAAAATAAACTCCATAACTGTCTTTTACTGAGAATGCTTGTTCTTCTGAATCACTTGAATTTTCAAAAAAATGAAGTGAATCACGAAGCCATTGAATTGCGCTACCAGCAACAAATACACTACCTTCTAAAGCGTAGGTTACCTTACCATCTAATGAATATGCTATTGTTGAAAGTAGTCCTTTTTTTGATTGTATTAAATTTTCACCAGTATTCATTAACATAAAACAACCAGTTCCATAAGTGTTTTTAATTTCACCTTTTTCAAGACATAGTTGTCCGAACAAAGCAGCTTGCTGATCTCCTAAAACACCGGTAATTGGTACTTCTTGCCCAAAGAATGTTATTTCAGTAGTACTTCCAAAGTTTGCATTTGAATCAACTACTTCCGGTAATATAGATCTATCAATTTCTAATATATCAAGTATTTCTTGATCCCATTCTAAAGTGTTAATGTTAAACAATAAAGTTCTTGATGCGTTTGTAAAATCTGTTTTATGTACTTTACCACCTGTTAATTTATATAATAACCAAGTATCAACTGTACCAAACAATAAATTGCCATCAGCCATTAATTCTTTTGCACCTTTAACATTATCTAATATCCATTTTATTTTTGTAGCGGAAAAATAAGGATCAATTAATAGTCCTGTTTTCTTTTTAAACATATCATTTAACCCTTTTGATTTTAGTTCATCACATATTTGGTTGCTTTGCTTTGATTGCCAGACAATTGCTTTGTATATAG